>NZ_JBSGIW010000028.1:0-73574 GCF_053605265.1 Streptomyces sp. NPDC003943
GGGACCGACTGGTCCCGGCGGGCCTCCGCCGTGTGTCCTCCGTGCGCGGGTCAGCGACCGCCCGCACCGGCTCCGTTCCCGGCGCCGTCCTTCTCCTTGGCGGCGGTCTCCTCGCCGGCCTCGGCGTCGTCCGTGTCGTCGGCCGTGTCCTCGGCCTCGGAGTCCTCCGGGGACCGGTCCCCGACGGCCTTGTCCTCCGCGGACTCGTCCGCCTTGCCCTCGGCACCCTTGACGCCCTCGGCGCCGTCGTCACCCTCGGCGGACTCGGCTTCGGCGGTCGCCTTCCGCGGCTCCACGACCTCCTCGCGGCCCGGGCGCAGCTTCGACGAGACGATCATGTACACCACGGCGAGCAGGCCGACGACGATCGCGGTCCACACGTTCAGGCGCAGGCCGAGGACGTGGTGCGCCTCGTCGATGCGCAGGTACTCGGTCCAGACGCGGCCGGAGCAGTACGCGGCGACGTACAGGGCGAAGGCGCGGCCGTGGCCCAGCTTGAAGCGGCGGTCGGCCCAGATCACGAGGAAGCCGACGGCGACGTTCCACAGCGACTCGTACAGGAAGGTCGGGTGGTAGAGGCCGGCTTCGCGGTTGGGGCCCTCGGTGATCTTCAGCGCCCACGGCAGGTCGGTCGGCTTGCCGTACAGCTCCTGGTTGAACCAGTTGCCCCAGCGGCCGATGGCCTGGGCGAAGGCGATGCCGGGCGCGATCGCGTCCGCGTACGCCGGGAGCGCGATGCCGCGGCGGCGGCAGCCGATCCAGGCGCCGACGGCACCGAGCGCGATGGCGCCCCAGATGCCGAGGCCGCCCTCCCAGATCTTGAAGGCGTCGACCCAGTTCTCACCCTCGCTGAAGTACAGCTGGTAGTCGGTGATCACGTGGTAGAGCCGGCCGCCGACGAGGCCGAAGGGCACCGCCCAGACGGCGATGTCGGCCACGGTGCCGGCGGTGCCGCCCCGGGCGATCCAGCGCTTGTTGCCGAGCCAGACGGCGACGAAGACACCGATGATGATGCAGAAGGCATAGCCGCGCAGCGGGATCGGTCCGAGGTGGATCACGCCGGTCGACGGGCTGGGAATGTAGGCAAGGTCCATGGCAACACCGACGCTACCCTGCCGGGCGGGCCGTGCGGCAGCCAGCCCGGCAACTTCTCCGTAACTACCTGAGGGACGTCAGTGGCGGGCGGGGGATCCGGCGGCCGGAGAGGCGGTGCCCGACTGCTTGCCCTTGTTGGCCTCGGCGACCCACTTCTTCAGGTTCTCCGGGGAGATCTGCTCGTTCCCCTTCTGCGGGAAGATCGATTCTCCGTTGAGCAGAACGGACGGGGTGCCGGTGAAGTCGCTCTTCTTGAAGGCGTCCTGCGACTTCTTCACCCAGCTGTCGTGCGTGCCGTCCTCGACGCAGGCGCGGAAGGCGGGCGTGTCGAGGCCGGGGACCTGCGCGGCGAGCTCGATGAGCTTGGCGTTCTTCGCGTAGGCGTCGTCCGTCTCCTGCGGCTGGTTCTTGTAGAGCACGTCGTGGTACGCCGTGAACTTCCCGGCGTCCTGCGCGCAGGCCCCGGCGTTGGCGGCGCGCAGCGAACCGCTGCCGCCGAGGTTGCCGTCGATCAGGGTGACCAGGTGGTACTGGGCTTTGAGGGCGCCGGACGCCTCCAGCTGGTGGATGCTGTCGCGCATGACGCTCTCGAACTGGGCGCACGCGGGGCAGCGGAAGTCCTCCCAGACGGTGAGCGTGGACGGGGCGTCCGGGCGGCCCTGCGGGATGGCGGGCTTGTCGCCGGGGATGGCGCCGGTGGGTTCGACGACGGGACCGGCCTTGTCGGAGGTGCCCTTGCCCCCGCTGTTGGCGGCGATCACGCCGACGACCGCGGCCAGGCCGAGGACACCGACGACCGCGGCCGACACGATGAGGACACGTCGCTGCTTCTCGCGGGCCTTGTCGCGCTCGCGCTGGTGCCTGAGGCGCTCCCGCGCGCTCTGGCTTCCGTCTCGGTTCTTCTCGCTCACGCCCACAGCAACGAACCGGGGAGGCACGCGCGTGCCTCCCCGGTGACGAATCCACCCGTATGGGTTACGAGGTGCGGCGCACGCCCTCGGCGAGTTCGGCCGCCAGTTCCCTTACGGCACCGAGCGCGGCGGCCTCGTCGCCGTCCGCGTCGAGCATCCGCTTGACGAAGGCGGAGCCGACGATGACGCCGTCGGCGAAGCCGGCGACCTCGCGCGCCTGGGCGGCGTTGGAGACGCCGAGGCCGACGCAGACGGGCAGCTCGCCGGCGTCGGCGTCCCGGGTGCGGCGGACCAGGTCGGCGGCCTGCTCGCCGACCGACTCGCGGGTGCCGGTGACGCCCATCAGCGAGGCGGCGTAGACGAAGCCGGAACCGGCCTCGGTGATGGTGGCCAGGCGCTCGTCCTTGCTGCTGGGCGCGACCACGAAGACCGTGGCGAGCCCGTTCCGGGTGGCGTGCTCGCGCCACACCGCGGACTCCTGGACCGGCAGGTCCGGCAGGATGCAGCCGGCGCCGCCGGCCGCGGCGAGCTCCTCGGTGAAGCGCTCGACGCCGTAGCGGTCGATGGGGTTCCAGTAGGTCATCACGAGGACCGGCTTGCCGGTGGCCTCGTGGGCCTCCTTCACCGTGCGCATGACGTCGGCGATCCGGACGCCGCCGCGCAGCGCGATGTCGTCGGCGGTCTGGATGACCGGGCCGTCGAGGACCGGGTCGCTGTGCGGCAGACCGACCTCGACGACGTCGGCGCCGCCGTCGAAGACGGCCTTGATGGCGGCGATGCCGCCGTCGACGGTCGGGAAGCCGGCCGGGAGGTAGGCGATGAGCGCGGCCCGGTTCTCGGCCTTCGCCTTGGCCAGGGTGTCGCTCAGGAGCTGGATGTTGCCCCTGGTGGATGCAGCGCCGGTCACTTCGCGTCCCCCTCGATCTCGGCGATGTCGGCGGCGTCCGCGGCCACCTCTGCGTCGGTGTCGTACAGCCCGAAATAGCGGGCGGCGGTGTCCATGTCCTTGTCGCCACGCCCGGAGAGGTTGACGACGATCAGCCCGTCAGGGCCGAGCTCCTTGCCGACCTCCAGGGCGCCGGCGAGGGCGTGCGCCGACTCGATGGCCGGGATGATGCCCTCCGTACGGGAGAGCAGGCGCAGCGCCTGCATGGCGGCGTCGTCGGTGACGGCGCGGTACTCGCCGCGGCCGCTGTCCTTGAGGTAGGAGTGCTCCGGGCCGATGCCCGGGTAGTCGAGGCCCGCGGAGATCGAGTACGGCTCGGTGATCTGGCCCTCGTCGTCCTGCAGGACGTAACTGCGGGAGCCGTGCAGGATGCCCGGCTCGCCGGCCGTGAGGGTGGCCGCGTGCTCACCGGTCTCGACGCCGTGGCCGGCCGGCTCGCAGCCGATCAGGCGGACGGAGGCGTCCGGGATGAACGCGTGGAACAGGCCGATGGCGTTGGAACCGCCGCCGACGCAGGCGACGGCCGCGTCGGGCAGCCGGCCCGCGCGCTCCAGGATCTGGCGGCGGGCCTCCACACCGATCACCCGGTGGAAGTCGCGGACCATGGCGGGGAACGGGTGCGGGCCCGCGACCGTGCCGAACAGGTAGTGGGTGCGGTCCACGTTCGCGACCCAGTCGCGGAACGCCTCGTTGATGGCGTCCTTCAGCGTGCGGCTGCCGGACTTCACCGCGACGACCTCGGCGCCGAGCATGCGCATGCGGGCGACGTTGAGGGCCTGGCGCTGGGTGTCGATCTCGCCCATGTAGATGGTGCAGTCGAGGCCGAAGAGGGCGCAGGCGGTGGCCGTGGCGACGCCGTGCTGGCCGGCGCCGGTCTCCGCGATCACCCGGGTCTTGCCCATGCGCTTGGTGAGCAGCGCCTGGCCGAGCACGTTGTTGATCTTGTGCGAGCCGGTGTGGTTCAGGTCCTCGCGCTTCAGGAACACGCGGGCGCCGCCGGCGTGCTCGGCGAACCGCGGCACCTCGGTGAGGGCGCTCGGGCGGCCCGTGTAGTTGACCATCAGGTCGTTGAGCTCGCGCGCGAACTCCGGGTCGTTCTTGGCCTTCTCGTACTCGACGGCGACCTCGTCGACGGCGGCGACGAGGGCCTCCGGGATGAACTTGCCGCCGTAGGCGCCGAAGTAGCCCTCGGCGGTGGGGATCTGACCCTCCGGGTCGGGAATGAAGAACTCGCTGGACATGCGGATGCGCTCCTCGCGGGGCGGGTGCCCCGGGTGACGTGGGTTGATGGTCACGGTATGCGCGCGTGCCACTCACGTACGGCAGCCGCCACCTGGGCGTGCCCGCGCCGAGCCCGGGCGACGCGCCCGACCCGTCGGGACCTCCGCCAGGCGAGCCGGCCCGCCTGGCCGGTCGCGCGGTGGGCCGCGCGGGGCTTCGCCACCCCCGTCGTGGGCAATCGTCCCGCAGGGCAGGACGGGTGGACACAACGGGACGACGCCCCGTGCCGGGCCCAGGCTCCTCGCGCGTTGACGCCCGCCCCGACGGCCACGCGGTCGTGGTGCGGGTCCAGGCACAAGGGGCGGAGGCGCCGCCGAGCGCGCCGTCCCGTGTGCCCACCCGTTCCGCCCCAGCGGAACGAATGCCCACACGGAGGGGCGAAAGGCGCGGGACGGCGGGCGAGGCATGCACGTGGGCGTCGCCCCCATAGGGGCGGCGGCTCAGGCTTGGGTGCTGTACGTGAGAGTGCGCGCTCGGCGCGCGCGCCATCGCATGCCGTTGACCTGGCCCGGCTCGTCGCCGATCACATAGCGCACCCGGCGGCCGTGGACGCGGCGGGCGGGCGCGCGGCAGCCGCGCGGGCGGCAGCCGCGGGCGAGCGGGGCGTGGCGGCGGTCGCCTCCGTCGGCGCGCACGTCCGCGGCGCACCGGGCGCTGGGGCCCGGTACGTGCGGCGTGTCGTGACGGAGGCGGAGGTACATGCCGGGTCAGCCCCGCCCGTGGCGCAGGGCCGGGTGGGCGCCGGCGGCGACCAGGTCGGCGACGGCGGCCTTGGGGTCGCGGCCGGTGACCAGGGACTCGCCGACCAGGACCGCGTCGGCGCCGGCGTTGGCGTACGCGATCAGGTCGTGCGGGCCACGGATGCCGGACTCGGCGACCTTGACGATGCCGGCCGGGATCTCCGGGGCGACGCGCTCGAAGGTGGAGCGGTCGACCTTGAGGGTCTTCAGGTTGCGGGCGTTGACGCCGATGATGCGGGCGCCGGCGTCGACGGCCCGCTCGACCTCCTCCTCGTCGTGGACCTCGACGAGCGGGGTGAGCCCGATGGACTCGGCGCGCTCGATGAGGGAGACGAGGGCCTCCTGCTCCAGGGCCGCGACGATGAGCAGCGCGAGGTCCGCGCCGTACGCCCGGGCCTCCCAGAGCTGGTAGGCGGTGACGATGAAGTCCTTGCGCAGGACCGGGATGTCGACCCGGGCCCGTACGGCTTCGAGGTCGGCCAGCGAGCCGCCGAAGCGGCGCTGCTCGGTGAGGACGGAGATGACGGCGGCACCGCCCGCCTCGTAGTCGGCGGCGAGACCGGCCGGGTCGGCGATGGCGGCGAGTGCGCCCTTGGACGGGCTGGAGCGCTTGACCTCGCAGATCACCTTGACGCCGTCGCCGCGCAGCGCGGCGACACCGTCCTTGGCCTGCGGCGCCTTTGCGGCGCGCTCCTTGAGCTCGTCGAGGGAGACCCGCGCCTGCCGCTCTGCGAGGTCGGCGCGCACGCCTTCGATGATCTCGTCGAGCACACTCACGCGAGAGGCCCCCTTCCGGGATTCGATGAACACGGTTCAGCCAGGTCGATGGTATCCGCAGGTGGGCCCCGGACCCGCATCGATTGGAGCCGCGTCCCATTTGCTGGGACTTCCCGCGCTGGTCAGGGGGCGAGCGCGGAGCCGAAGGGGAGGTTTCGTACGAGGGTGAATGCCCCCAGAACCGCACCGATCGCCCACCACCAGGCCGGGGAGATCGCGAGTCGCATGGGAATGCCCCGGATGGCACGAATCAGCCACAGGGACATGACGACGGCGAAGACCCCGTAGCCGACGACGGCGAGGGCGTTGTAGCCGAGGGCGGCGCCGAGGTCTCCGTGAACGAAGGCGTGGGCGCTGCGCAGGCCGCCGCAGCCGGGGCAGTAGATGCCGGTGAAGCGGAGCAGCGGGCAGACCGGGTAGTGCCCCGGTTCGCCCGGGTCGACGGTGCCGACGTACGCGAAGGCCGCGGCGACCCCGGCGAGCACGCCGAGCGGCGCGAGCAGCCGCCGGGCCGTCGGCCTGGGCGGCGAAGGGAGGCCGTAGGGCGCGTGCGGCGGATACGGCGCGTGCGCTGCGTAGGGCGGCGCGTACGCCGCGGACGGCGCGTGTGTTGCGTGCGCCCCGTGCTGAGCCTGCGCGGCGTGCGCCGCGTGAGCCGCCACGTCTTGCGCGTGCGCCTCGTACGCCCCGTGCGCCGGGTACGACTCGTACGCGGGGCCTACGGGCTCGGGTACGGCCGCCGCCGTCGGGTTCGGGTCCACCCGGTGATTGTCGCCGTAGACGCGCGAAGGCGCAGCCCCGCGTCGCGGGACTGCGCCTTCCGAGCGATCCGGTGCCTCAGGCGCGGCTCTGCTCCAGGACGCGGGCGGTCGCGGCCTCGCGGGCGGCGACGACGGCGGCGGACTCCTTCGGCATGCCGAGGCCCGCGATCTTCATCGCGCCACCGACGACACCGCCGAGGAGGATGACACCGATGCCGGCCCAGAAACCCGGACCGTTCGCCGCCACCATGAAGACTCCGGCGACGCAGAAGCCGATGAAGGAGATGATGACACCGGTCCAGGCGGCCGGGGTGTGTCCGTGGGCGCTGCCCGCCATGAGTTGCTCCTCGTTGATGTTGCTCGGTGGTGACGTCTCAGTGACGTCTCATTGTTCCGCACATGCGGCCGCGGCGGTGAATCGGGGTGCCCGAACGATCACGCGTCGCACCGAAGGAGCTGCCTCCGTCGTCGCACCTAGTCGCCGTGCGTCGGGTCCTCGCCGCGGTCGAGGGCCTTCCACAGATCCTCGGGGCGCTCGGGGTCGACGGCGGCGGCCCGGCCGCGGCGGGCGGGGCGCGGGGCGCCGGAACGCTCGTAGCGGCCGCCCATCGCGGGCCAGGACTTGCCGAAGCGCAGCGCGAAGAGCCCGGCGACCAGGATGAGCAGGGCGCCGGCGGCGGCGACGTACGGCCAGACGGTGTGGCTGAGGCCGCCGACGGCGGCCGCGGTGTTGCCGCTGACCCTGGCCGCCTCCGCGTTCAGCGCGTCGCTGTCGGAGGCGCCGAGGACGGCGGCGAGGGCCGCGCCCGCGCCGCTCAGGGCGAGCAGGGCGGCGACCAGGGTGCGGCCGGCCCGGCGGACGGCGAAGACGGCGACGAGCGCGGCCAGGCCGACGATCGCGAGGGCGGTCGGCACGCCGGTGACGGCGCCGCCGTCGGCCGTGACGGGGACGGAGCCGCCGCCGACGGCCGCGGTGCCCTCGGCCCACTTCTGGCCGGCGGAGAGCAGTACGACGGTGGCTCCGAGGGCGCCGAGCAGCAGGGCCACGGCCAGGCTGCGGCGGGCGCCGGAGGAGGCGGCGCCGCCCGGACGGGCGGCTCGGGGCTGGGGTACGGGTACGGCACTCACATACCCCACTATCCCCTACCGACCCGGCGGCGACTCATCCGGTCGCGGTCAACCCGTGGTGACGTTCGCCGTCATCCGGTTGGCGGTGTGGACGGCGCGGAGCACCGCCGCCGCCTTGTTGCGGCACTCGTTGTCCTCGGCGACCGGGTTCGAGTCGGCGACGACACCGGCTCCGGCCTGCACGTACGCCGTTCCGTCGCGCAGCAGGGCGGTACGGATGGCGATGGCCGTGTCGGAGTCGCCGGCGAAGTCGAGATAGCCGACGCAGCCGCCGTACAGGCCGCGCCGGGACGGCTCGAGCTCCTCGATGATCTGCATCGCGCGCGGCTTGGGCGCCCCGGAGAGGGTGCCGGCCGGGAAGCACGCGGTGAGGACGTCGAAGGCGGTCCTCCCCTCGGCGACCTTGCCGGTCACGGTGGAGACGATGTGCATGACGTGCGAGTAGCGCTCGACCGACATGAAGTCGACGACCTCGACGGAGCCGGGCTCGCAGACCCGGCCCAGGTCGTTGCGGCCGAGGTCGACGAGCATGAGGTGCTCGGCGCGCTCCTTGGGGTCGGCGAGCAGCTCCTCGGCGAGGTCGTGGTCCTCCTGCGGCGTGGCGCCGCGGTGCCGGGTGCCGGCGATGGGGTGGACCATCGCGCGGCCGTCCTCGACCTTGACCAGGGCCTCGGGCGACGAGCCGACGACGTCGAAGCCGTTCTCGAAGCGGAAGAGGTACATGTACGGGGACGGGTTGGTGGCCCGCAGCACCCGGTAGACGTCGAGCGCGGAGGCCGTGCAGGGCGTCTCGAAGCGCTGCGAGGGCACCACCTGGAAGGCCTCGCCGGCCCGGATGCGCTCCTTGATGTCCTCGACGGCGTCCTGGTAGGCCGGGCCGCCCCAGAGCGCGGAGAACTCGGGCAGGGCGGACTCCGGCAGCGCGACCGGGGTGGAGGCGACGGGGCGGGCCAGGTCGGCCTCCATCGCGTCGAGGCGGGCGACGGCGTGCGCGTACGCCTCGTCGACGCCGGTCTCCAGGTCGTTGTGGTTGATCGCGTTGGCGATCAGGAGCACCGAGCCGTCCCAGTGGTCGAGGACGGCCAGGTCGCTGGTGAGCAGCATGGTGAGCTCGGGCAGCTTCAGGTCGTCGGTGCCGTGCTCGCCGATGCGCTCCAGGCGGCGCACGATGTCGTAGCCGAGGTAGCCGACCATGCCGCCGGTGAACGGGGGCATCCCGGACGAGAGGTCGCGCGGGGTGTGCAGGGTCTCCACGGTGGCGCGCAGGGCGGCGAGCGGGTCGCCGGCGACGGGGACGCCGACCGGCGGGGTGCCGAGCCAGTGCGCCTCGCCGTCCCTGACGGTGAGGGTGGCGTCGCTGCGGACGCCGATGAAGGAGTAGCGGGACCAGCTGCGGCCGTTCTCCGCGGATTCGAGCAGGAAGGTGCCGGGGCGTTCGGCGGCGAGCTTGCGGTAGAGCCCGACCGGAGTGTCGCCGTCAGCGAGGAGCCTGCGGCTGACGGGGATGACGCGGCGGTCGGCCGCCAGCTTGCGGAAGGTCTCGAGATCCATGGCGCCAGACCCTACTCGGCCGCGAGGAGCACGTCGGTGTCGAAGCAGGTGCGCGTGCCGGTGTGGCAGGCGGCGCCGACCTGGTCGACCTTGACGAGCAGCGTGTCGGCGTCGCAGTCGAGGGCGACGGCCTTGACGTGCTGGACGTGGCCCGAGGTGTCGCCCTTGACCCAGTACTCCTGACGGCTGCGGGACCAGTAGGTGGCGCGGCCGGTGGTGAGGGTGCGGTGCAGCGCCTCGTCGTCCATCCAGCCGAGCATGAGCACCTCGCCGGTGTCGTGCTGCTGGGCGATGGCGGGGACCAGGCCGTCGGCGCTGCGCTTGAGGCGCTCGGCGATGGCCGGGTCGAGGTCGCTGGAGGTCCGGGGCGGCGTGCTGCTGCTCATTTCGCCATTGTGCGTGACCGTGGGTGTTGTCCGGGGGTGCGTCCACAGGACGGACCGGTAGGTCCGGTCGGCGGTCGGTCGCGGGCGGACGGCGACCGGTGCCGGCGCGGCCGTGGGGCGGACGACGGGGCGGTGCCCGCTGGGCGGACCGGCCGCACGGGTCGTACGCTGGCGGTCATGTCGACCCATGCCAAGCGTGAACGGCTTCTGCTCGCCGACCTGTTGGAGGCGGCCGGACCCGACGCGCCGACGCTCTGCGAGGGGTGGCGGACCCGGGACCTGGCGGCGCACGTGGTGGTGCGGGAGCGCCGGCCGGACGCGGCGGCGGGCGCGGTGGTGCCGTTGCCGGCGCTGAAGGCGCGGCTCGACCGGGTGCAGGCGGAGTTCGCCGAGAAGCCGTACGAGGAGCTGGTCCAGCTCATCCGTACGGGTCCGCCGAAGCTGTCCCCGTTCACGATCAAGCAGGTGGACGAGGGCGCGAACGTCGTCGAGTTCTACGTCCACGCCGAGGACGTGCGCCGGGCGCAGCCGGACTGGTCGGCGCGCCCGCTCGACCCGGTGTTCGCGGACGCCCTGTGGTCGCGCCTGGAGAAGTCGGCGCGGCTGCTCGGCCGGAAGGCGCCGGTGGGCCTGGTGCTGCGCCGCCCGGACGGGCAGACGGTGGTGGCGCACCGCGGCGCGCCGGTGGTGACGGTGTCCGGGGAGCCGGGCGAGCTGACCATGTTCCTGTTCGGGCGGCAGGACGCGGCGAAGGTGGAGCTGGACGGCGAGCCGGAGGCCGTGGAGCGGCTGCACTCGACGAAGCAGCTGGGGATCTGAGCCAGGGCCTGTCCGACCCTGATCCGCCGGACAGGCCCTACGTCCTGGGCAGTTCGGCCTTGCGCAGGGCCGGGACCAGCAGGGCGTACACGCCGCTCAGCGCGCAGATCGCGGCGCTGGCGGTGAAGACCGGCCCGGGGCCCCAGAGGCCGATGGCGGCGCCGGTGAGCGGGAAGCTCAGCGGGGCGAGACCGAGCGAGCAGAGGCTGGACACGGCGGAGACCCGGCCGAGGTACGCGGGATCGCATTCGGTCTGGACGAGGGCGTTGCACAGCGCCCCGGAGAGGCCGGCGAGCAGGCCGATGGACAGGGCGACGCCGACGGCCACCGGCAGCAGGGGTACGTAGGCGAGGGCGCCGATCGAGGCCGCGCCGAGCACCATGGTCCAGCCGCTGACGGCTCCGGCCCGCGGGACCCGCCCCCACACGGTCAGGAGCAGCGAGGCGGCGCCCGCGCCCGCACCGAAGCCGAAGAGCACCCAGCCGATGCCGGAGGCGCCCCAGCCGCGCTGTTCGGCGAGGATGGCGAGGCCGACGTTGAGCGGGCCGACGAAGCCGAGGTCGCTGAGGAGTACGACGACCATCAGGTGGCCGAGGACGCGGTGGCCGCGCAGATAGCGGAGCCCGTCGGCGAGGTCGCGCAGGGCGGTGCCTTCGGCCGTGGCGCCCTCGGAGGGCAGCGCGCGGAGCTGCAGCGCGCACAGCAGGGGCAGGGAGAGCGCGAAGAGCAGGCCGGCGACCGTGAAGGCGCCGGCGGAGCCGCCGAGAGCGACGGCGAGGCCGCCGAGCGGGGCGCCGAGGACGGCGCCCATGCGGTACGCGATCCCGCGCATGCCCTGCACGCGGGCGAGCTGGTCGCGGGCGGCGATCCGGGGCGGCAGGGCGCCGACGGCCGGCAGGAAGAGGGCGTCGACGGCGCCGAAGACGAGGGCGACGGCGGCCAGGAGCCACAGGCCGGGGGCGGCGAGGAACAGGGCCGCGGCGAGGCCGAGGGCGACCAGGCAGCGGACGGTGTCGGAGCCGATGACGACCCGGCGCGGGCCGAGCCGGTCGGCGAGCACTCCCCCGAACAGCATGAGCAGGGCGCGCGGGACGGCGGAGACGGTCATGACGAGGCCGGCCTGGGCGGGGGTGCCGTTGCTGACGGCGGCCCAGGAGAGGGCGAGGTAGTAGACGCTGTCGCCGAGGGTGGAGGCGGTGAAGGCGCCGAGCCAGCGCAGGACCTGGGGGTCGCGATGGGCGGGGCGGGCGGCGAGGGTGGCCGCCGGGGCGGTCGTGGTCATCGTGCTCAGCCCCGGTAGGGGAAGCCGTGGAGGTGGACGGCGACGTTCTCGCGGCCCTCGGTGTCGCCTGCGGCCTCGGCGGCGCGGGCCGCCTGGTCGTACTTCCTCAGCAGCGCGTCGAGCTCCTTGCCGAGGGCGGCGAGCTCGGCGGCGGTGAGGCGCGGCAGCCACTCGGAGCTGACGGCGGCGGAGCGCCACTCCTCGGACCAGGTGAGGCGCTCGTCGAGGAAGCGGCGGTGCATCTCGGTGCGCTGCTCGGCGACGGTGCGGCCGAAGGCGGCGCCGGCGGCGGCGAGTTCGGGGGCGCCCTGGATGTCCTCCTCGTGGATGGTGAAGCCGTACGAGCTGGGCTGCCACCAGCGCTCCCGCCCGTCCGCGGACTGCGCCTCGGCCTCCTCGATGAGGCCGTGCTCGGCGAGCTTGCGCAGGTGGTAGCTGACGAGCGACACGGCCTCGTCGACCTGCTCGGCGAGCTGCGAGGCGGTGGCGGTACGGGCGACGAAGAGGGCGCGGTAGAGGCGCATGCGCAGCGGGTGCGCGATGGCCTTGAGGGTGCCCAGGTCGTCGATGCGGCGGTGTTCCTGCGAGGTCATGTCCACGACCGTAGATGCGAAAGAAAACTTGCGCAATTGAAATTGCACAAATAAAGCTGTGCATCCGGGGAAGGAGAAGGGCCCCCGAGAGGGCCCTTCATCGAACTGCAGAAAAGCGGAACGACGGTCAGCGGACCTCGTGGCCCGTCTCCCGCAGCGTCTGCTTCACCTCGCCGATGCGCAGATCGCCGAAGTGGAAGACGGAGGCGGCCAGCACCGCGTCCGCGCCCGCGTCGATGGCCGGCGGGAAGTCGGACAGCTTGCCGGCGCCGCCGGAGGCGATGACCGGCACGGTGACGTGCTTGCGCACGGCCGCGATCATCTCGATGTCGTAGCCGTCCTTGGTGCCGTCCGCGTCCATCGAGTTGAGCAGGATCTCGCCGGCGCCCAGGTCGGCGGCCCGGTGCGCCCACTCGACGGCGTCGATGCCGGTGCCCTTGCGGCCGCCGTGCGTCGTCACCTCGAACGAGCCGGAGGCCGTACGGCGGGCGTCGACCGAGAGCACCAGGACCTGGCGGCCGAAGCGCTCGGCGATCTCGCGGATCAGCTCGGGGCGCGCGATGGCGGCCGTGTTGACGCCCACCTTGTCGGCGCCGGCCCGCAGCAGCTTGTCGACGTCCTCGGCGGAGCGGACGCCGCCGCCCACGGTGAGCGGGATGAAGACCTGCTCGGCGGTGCGGCGCACCACGTCGTAGGTCGTCTCCCGGTTGCCGGAGGAGGCGGTGATGTCGAGGAAGGTCAGCTCGTCGGCGCCCTCGGCGTCGTACAGCTTGGCCATCTCGACGGGATCGCCGGCGTCCCGCAGGTTCTGGAAGTTGACTCCCTTGACGACCCGGCCGTTGTCCACGTCCAGGCAGGGGATCACGCGTACGGCGAGGCTCATGCCGCACCTCCCTCGGTGAAGTCCGGTCGGTACGCCTCGACCTCGACCTCGACGACGAGGCGCGGGTCGACGAAGCCGGAGACGATGATCATCGACGCGGCGGGGCGGACGGCGTCGAACAGCTCCTTGTGGGCGCGGCCGACCTCCTCCACGTCCCGGGCGTGGGTGATGTACATCCGGGTCCGCACGACGTGCTCGGGGCCCAGGTCCAGCTGCTTCAGGGCGTCGAAGGCCACGTTGAAGGAGTTCATGGCCTGCTCGTACGGGCCGCCGTCGGCGATGGCGCCGCCGACGACCGACGTGCAGCCGGACACGAGCACCGTGCCGTTCGGCAGTTCCACCGCGCGGGAGTAGCCGAACTGCTCTTCCCAGGGAGCGCCCGTCACCACCTTCCTCAGCGCGTCGCTCATGCGGAAGCCACCGCCTCCAGCGCCTCCTCGAGGGTGAACGCCTTCGCGTACAGCGCCTTGCCGACGATCGCGCCCTCGACGCCCAGCGGCACGAGGCCGGCGAGCGCGCGCAGGTCGTCCAGGGAGGAGACGCCGCCGGAGGCCACGACGGGCTTGTCGGTGGCGGCGCAGACGTTGCGCAGCAGCTCCAGGTTGGGGCCCTGGAGGGTGCCGTCCTTGGCGATGTCGGTGACGACGTAGCGGGCGCAGCCCTCGGCGTCGAGGCGGGCCAGCGTCTCGTAGAGGTCGCCGCCGTCGCGGGTCCAGCCGCGGCCCTTGAGCGTGGTGCCGCGCACGTCGAGGCCGACGGCGATCTTGTCGCCGTGCTCGGCGATGACCTTGGCGACCCACTCGGGGGTCTCCAGGGCGGCGGTGCCCAGGTTGACGCGGGTGCAGCCGGTGGCGAGGGCCGCGGCGAGCGAGGCGTCGTCGCGGATGCCGCCGGAGAGCTCCACCTTGATGTCCATGGCCTCGGTGACCTGGCGGACCAGGTCCCGGTTGTCGCCGGTGCCGAAGGCGGCGTCCAGGTCGACCAGGTGCAGCCACTCGGCGCCGGCGCGCTGCCACGCGAGGGCGGCCTCCAGCGGGGAGCCGTAGGAGGTCTCGGTGCCGGACTCGCCGTGGACGAGGCGGACCGCCTGGCCGTCGCGGACGTCGACGGCGGGGAGGAGTTCGAGCAGGCTTGTGGGCGACACGGTCACAGGGTTCCGATCCAGTTGGTGAGGAGCTGGGCGCCGGCGTCGCCGGACTTCTCGGGGTGGAACTGGGTCGCCCAGAGGGCGCCGTTCTCCACCGCGGCGACGAAGGGCTCGCCATGGGTGGCCCAGGTGACCTTCGGGGGGCGCATGGTGGTGTTGCCGATCTCCAGGGTCCAGTCGCGGACCGCGTAGGAGTGCACGAAGTAGAACCGGGCGTCGGCGTCCAGACCGGCGAAGAGCTCGCTGCCGGCGGGCGCGTCGACGGTGTTCCAGCCCATGTGGGGCACGACGGGCGCGTTCAGCGGCTCGACCGTGCCGGGCCACTCGTCGAGGCCCTCGGTCTCGACGCCGTGCTCGATGCCGCGGGCGAAGAGGATCTGCATGCCGACGCAGATGCCCATGACGGGCCGTCCGCCGGAGAGCCGGCGGCCGACGATCCAGTCGCCGCGGGCCTCCTTGAGGCCCTGCATGCAGGCGGAGAAGGCGCCCACGCCGGGGACGAGCAGTCCGTCGGCGTTCATGGCCCGGTCGTAGTCGCGGGTGATCTCGACGTCGGCGCCGACCCGGGCGAGGGCCCGCTCGGCGGAGCGGACGTTGCCGAAGCCGTAGTCGAAGACCACGACCTTCTTGGAGGTTCCGGTCGTCGTCATGACCACACGTCCAGGCGCAGGAGACCGGCCGCGAGGCACATCGCGGAGCCGAAGGCGAGCACGCCGACGAGGCTCTTGGACTGCTTCTGCTTGACGAAGGAGTAGACGCCGCCGAGGAGGAAGAGGCCGACGACGATGAGGACGGTGGAGAGGCCGTTCACGGTTACAGCGCGCCCTTCGTGGAGGGGAGGATGCCGGCGGCGCGCGGGTCGCGCTCGGAGGCGTAGCGGAGCGCCCGGGCGAGCGCCTTGAACTGGCACTCGACGATGTGGTGCGCGTTGCGACCGTACGGGACGTGGACGTGCAGGGCGATCTGCGCCTGGGCGACGAAGGACTCCAGGATGTGCCGGGTCATCGTCGTGTCGTAGGAGCCGATCATCGGCGCCATGTTCTCGGGCTCGGTGTGCACCAGGTAGGGGCGGCCGGAGAGGTCGACGGTGACCTGGGCGAGCGACTCGTCCAGCGGGACGGTGCAGTTGCCGAAGCGGTAGATGCCGACCTTGTCGCCGAGGGCCTGCTTGAAGGCGGCGCCGAGGGCGAGGGCGGTGTCCTCGATGGTGTGGTGCGTGTCGATGTGCAGGTCGCCGTCGGTCTTCACGGTCAGGTCGAACAGACCGTGCCGGCCGAGCTGGTCGAGCATGTGGTCGTAGAAGCCGACCCCGGTCGACACGTCGACCTTGCCGGTGCCGTCGAGGTCGATCTCGACGACGACGGAGGTCTCCTTGGTGGTGCGCTCAACGCGGCCTACGCGGCTCATGCGTTCTGCTCCTTCTTCAGCTCACGAACCGCGTCGAGGAACGCGTCGTTCTCTTCGGGGGTGCCGGCGGTGACCCGCAGCCAGCCCGGTACGCCGTTGTCCCGGACCAGGACGCCCCGGTCGAGGATCTTCCGCCAGGCCGTGTGGGAGCCCTCGGCTCCGTCGAAGCGGCCGAACTGGACGAAGTTGGCGTCGGACTCGGTGACCTCGTAGCCGGTCGCGCGCAGCTCGGCGACCAGCCGGTCGCGCTCGGCCTTGAGCTGCTCGACGTACCCGAGGAGGGTGTCGGTGTGCTCCAGGGCGGCGAGCGCGGTGGCCTGGGTGACGGCGGAGAGGTGGTACGGCAGGCGGACCAGCTGGACGGCGTCGACCACGGCGGGGTGGGCGGCGAGATAGCCGAGGCGCAGGCCCGCGGCGCCGAACGCCTTGGACATGGTCCGGGAGACCACCAGGTTCGGGCGGCCCTCGATGAGGGGCAGCAGCGAGTCCCGGTGGCTGAACTCCACGTACGCCTCGTCGACGACGACGAGGGCTCCGGCTCCGGGCCTGGCGGCCTGGGCGGCCTCGTAGAGGGCGAGGACGGTCGCGGCCTCGACGGCGGTGCCGGTGGGGTTGTTGGGGGAGGTGACGAAGACGACGTCCGGCGCGTTCTCGGCGATCGCGCTGACGGCCGCCGCCACGTCGATGGTGAAGTCGTCCTTGCGCGGACCGGAGATCCAGCCGGTGCCGGTGCCGCGGGCGATCAGGGCGTGCATCGAGTACGAGGGCTCGAAGCCGATCGCGGTGCGGCCGGGGCCGCCGAAGGTCTGCAGCAGCTGCTGGAGGACCTCGTTGGAGCCGTTGGCGGCCCAGACGTTCTCCAGGGAGACCGGGTGCTTGCCGGTACGGGTGAGGTAGCGGGCCAGCTCGGTGCGGAGCTCGACGGCGTCCCGGTCGGGATAGCGGTTGAGGCCGCGGGCGGCCTCGGCGACCCGCTCCGCGATCCGGGCCACGAGCGGCTCGGGCAGCGGGTAGGGGTTCTCGTTGGTGTTCAGCTGGACGGGCACGTCGAGCTGCGGCGCGCCGTACGGGGACTTGCCGCGCAGCTCGTCGCGGATCGGCAGGTCGTCGATCCCGATGGTGCTGTCGTTCTTGTCGGTCACTTGCTGTCCGGCACCTTCCAACCGAAGCGGGCCTTGATGGCGGCGCCGTGCGCGGGCAGGTCCTCCGCCTCGGCGAGGGTCACCACGTGGTGGGCGACCTCGGCGAGGGCGTCGCGGGTGTAGTCCACGATGTGGACGCCGCGGAGGAAGGACTGCACGGACAGGCCCGAGGAGTGGCAGGCGCAGCCGCCGGTGGGCAGCACGTGGTTGGAGCCCGCGCAGTAGTCGCCGAGGGAGACCGGCGCCCAGGGGCCGACGAAGATCGCGCCCGCGTTGCGGACCCGGTCGGCGACGGCGGCGGCGTCGGCGGTCTGGATCTCCAGGTGCTCGGCGCCGTAGGCGTCGACGACCTTGAGTCCGTCCGCCAGGTCGCGGACGAGGACGATCGCGGACTGCCGGCCCGCCAGGGCGGGGACGATCCGGTCGTCGACGTGCTTGGAGGCGGCGACCTGGGTCTTCAGCTCGGCCTCGGTGGCCTCGGCGAGCTCCTCGGAGTCGGTGACGAGGACGGAGGCGGCCATCGGGTCGTGCTCGGCCTGGCTGATCAGGTCGGCGGCGACGTGCACCGGGTCGGCGGTGGCGTCCGCGAGGACCGCGATCTCCGTCGGGCCGGCCTCGGCGTCGATGCCGATGCGGCCCTTGAGGAGGCGCTTGGCGGCGGCGACGTAGATGTTGCCGGGGCCGGTGACCAGGTTGACCGGGGCGCAGCCGGGCTCGTCGGCGGTGCCTTCGGTGCCGTACGCGAACATGGCGACGGCCTGGGCGCCGCCGGCCGCGTACACCTCGTCGACGCCGAGGAGGGCGCAGGCGGCGAGGATCGTCGGGTGCGGCAGGCCGCCGAACTCGCGCTGCGGCGGCGAGGAGACGGCGATGCCCTCGACGCCGGCCTCCTGGGCCGGGACGACGTTCATCACGACGGAGGACGGGTAGACGGAGCGGCCGCCCGGCACGTACAGGCCGACGCGCTCGACCGGGATCCACTTCTCGGTGACCGTGCCGCCGGGCACGACCTGGGTGGTGTGGGTGGTGCGGCGCTGCTCGCGGTGGACCATGCGGGCGCGCCGGATGGACTCTTCGAGGGCGGCGCGGACGGCCGGGTCGAGCTCGTCGAGGGCACGGGCGATGGCCTCGGCCGGAACGCGCAGGCCCGCGACGCGGACGCCGTCGAATTTCTCCCCGTAGTCGATCACCGCCGCCGCGCCATGATGCCGTACGTCCTCGCAGATGGGCCGCACCTTCTCCAGGGCGGCTTCCACGTCGAACTCGGCACGGGGCAGCAGGTCGCGCAGGGCGGAACCCTCGGGGAGGGCGTCGCCACGCAGATCGATTCGAGAAATCACGGGTCAATTCTCTCAGACGGCCCTCAGGGCCGGACTCCCGTATCACTGGCTGATACGAACCGCTCTGCCGTCTGATACGCACCACTGGCGTCTTGTCGCCACAGCTGACCGTTAGCGTTCAGTCCGTCACACAGCGGGAAGAACGGCTGTACGAATCCGGGAAAGCGGAATCGTGGAAAGCGAGGGGGCGGCAGTGACCGAGCCGCGCGAGGACGACGGGATGCCGGAGGACCTGACCGGGCCCGAGCGCGTGATGTGGAGCGCGTTCCGGGTGGGCAGGACATGCGATCTGCGGGAGGGGGTCGCGGAGCGGGACGATCCGTTCGCGGTGCGGGAGGTGTGGGGCGAGGAGCGCAGCGTGCGGGCGGACGTGGTGGCGCTGCTGCTGCTCGACGGCCCGCCGGCGCGGGCCGGGCGGGTCGCCGCGCTGAAGCTGCGCGGGGTGCGGATCACCGGGGTGCTCAATCTGGCGGGCGGCGAGATAGGGCCGTACGTGGAGCTGAACGGCTGCCGCTTCGACCACGAGGTGGTGCTGCCGGAGGCCAAGTTCGGCACGCTGCGGATGGTCGAGTGCGCGATACCCCGGCTGGAGGCGGCCCGGCTGCACACGGCGGGCGATCTGCATCTGCCGCGCTGCCGGGTCGAGCGGGGCATCCGGCTCACGGACGCCCAGATCGGCACGGACCTGCTGATCAACCAGATCCGGGTGTGGCCGGACCGGCGCGGCCGCGCCATCACGGCGGACGGCATGGTGGTCGCCCAGGACTTCCAGGCCGAGCTGATCGAGACGTACGGGGAGCTGAGCCTGCGCGGGGCGCGGGTCGGCGTCTCGCTGAGCCTGCGCGGCAGCGTGCTGCGCGGCGCCCAGCAGCGCCGCGCGCTGAACGCGCCGCAGCTGACGGTGGAGCGCACGCTCTATCTGAACGCGGCATGGGTGTACGAGAGCTCGGGGAACTCGACGGCCACGCCGCCGTACGGGGTCACGCCGGCGCAGGGCGCCCGGCGCAAACCGGTCGAGTGCCACGGCGGGGTGCGGCTGGACGACGGCCGCTTCGGCGACTCGGTCGACCTGCACTACGCCCGCTTCCTGCTCGACGGCTCGCGCCGCGAGGAGCTGTCGCTGCGCCGGATAGTGACACCGGAGCTGCGGTTCAACGGGGAGCGCCCCGAGGAGGGCCGGGTGGTGCTCAACGGGGCGAAGGTGGTGACGCTGATCGACCTGTCCAGCAGCTGGCCGGGCCCGGGCGGGCTCGCGATGGGCGGCTTCGTCTACGAGACGCTGGTGCCGTACGGGCACTTCCCGCTGGCCCGGCGCCTGGAGTGGGTCGCGGCGGCCACTCCGGAGTACGCGCCGGAGCCGTACGAGCGGCTGGCGGCCGTGCTGCGCAACAGCGGCGAGGACGCGGACGCGCGCGAGGTGCTGCTCGCCAAGCAGCGGCGGCGCCGGGAGACGCTGCCGGTGGGCGCGAAGCTGTGGGGCTATGTGCAGGACCTGGCCGTGGCCTACGGCTACCGGCCGGGACGCGCGGCGCTGTGGATGGCGGTGCTGTGGGCGGCGGGCACGTTCGCCTTCTCGCACTACACGCCCGTGCCGCTGAAGGCGGACGAGGCGCCGCACTGGAGCGCGGCGCTGTACGCGCTGGACCTGCTGCTGCCGGTGATCGATCTGGGCGAGGTCGGCGCCTGGCGCCTCCAGGGCTTCTGGCAGTGGGCGTCGACGGCGCTGGTCCTGGCCGGCTGGGTGCTCGCGACGACGGTGGCGGCGGGGGCCTCGCGGCTGCTCAGGAGGGGGTGACACCGGGGCGGTGCCCAGCGGGGTGCCGGCGGGCGGTGCCCCGCGGAGTGCGGCGGGGGTGCCCAGCGGGGTGCGGCGGGTGGCGCTCGGGCGGTGCGGCGAGGTGGTGCCCAGGGGACGCGGCATGGTGCCAGGGGGCGTGGCGGGTGGTGCCCAGGGGGCGTGGCGGGCAAACCGAGGGGGTCGCATGAGCACCGGTTCGCCCCGATCTTTACGCTGTCTTGACTCCTGTCAGCACAACCTTCCCGCCGCCACCAAAGCTTCACAGGCCGCCACTGGCGCCGCCCTCACCTGCGGTTTTCAATGTTTCGCACAATGTCCTTGCTCCGCGCCCTGATCGGCACCTCCAAACTGGTCCGGCACTCCCCGCGGCTCGCCGCCGGGCTCCCGCCGGACGACGACGTGCTGCTCGACGCGCCGGACGGGCGGCTCGGACCGGCGCTGGTCGCCGCCGCGCTCGCCGACCCCGAGCCGGCCGCCAAGCTCCTCGCCACCACCCGGGACGCCGAGGAGTGGGAGGACCGGGACCGCTACGTGGCCCGGCTGAGCGCCTTCGCCTACCGCCGGGACGGCTGGCTGGAGCACTGGCTGGCGGTCGCGCCGGAGGATCCGGACGCGCTGCTCGTCAAGGCGCAGCTAGCGGTGCGCCGGGCCTGGGACTGCCCCGCCCGGGCGGAGCGGCTGCGCGAGCTCGGCCCGCTGATCGAGGCGGCGGCCGACGCGACGCCGCGCGATCCGGTGCCGTGGCGGCTGGCCCTGGACCACGCGCGCGGCGCGCACGCGGGGCACGCGGCCTTCGAGGCGCTGTGGGAGCAGGCGCTGCGCCGCGCCCCGCGCCACTACGGCAGCCATGTCGCCGCGCTGAAGTACCTGTCGGCGCAGTGGTACGGCTCGCACCGCGAGTGCTTCGACTTCGCCGAGGACGCCGCGGAGGACGCGCTGCCCGGCTCGCTCGTCCAGGCGCTGCCGGTGCGGGCGGCGTTCGCGCAGCTGATCGCGGGGGCCGACGCGGGGCACGGGGTGGCGGGTGACCGGATCGACGCGGCGGCCGACCGGGCGCTCGCGCTGTCGGCGGAGTATCCGGCGGGCGATCTGTGGCCGGCCGAGGTGCGCAACCTGCTCGTGCACGTCCTGGTGGAGCGGGGCCGCTGGCACGACGCGCTGGCCGAGTTCGGGCGGATCGGGCCGCAGGCGACCTCGTTCCCCTGGACCCTGGTCGCCGACGATCCGCTGCGGGGCTTCCTGGAGGCCAGGACCGGCGCCGTACGGGAGGTGGCCCGGCGCACTCCGCTGCGCGCGGGCAGGAGGGCGCGAACGAGCGCGGGAACGAGCGCGGATACGGGGCCGGGCACCGGAACCGGGGACCGGACCGGGGACGCGACCGGGCACCGGAGCGGGACGTTCCCCGGGTGGGACGGACGGGATGCGGGACGGGCCGGTCGGGGCGGCTCCGGCGGCCATTACGCTTGACCGCTGTGACCACCGCTCGTCTGCCTCTCTTTCCGCTCAACGCGGTGCTGTTCCCGGGCCTCGTGCTGCCCCTGAACGTCTTCGAGGAGCGCTATCGCGCGATGATGCGCGAGCTGCTCAAGACGGACGAGTCCGAGCCGCGGCGCTTCGCCGTCGTCGCCATCCGCGACGGCCGCGAGGTCGCTCCGACCGCGCCCGGCATGCCGGACCAGACGGCGCTGCCGGAGAAGGGCCCGGCGGCCGGCTTCGGCCCCGATCCCGTCCAGGCGTTCCACCGCGTCGGCTGCGTGGCCGACGCGGCGTCGATCCGGGAGCGCGCGGACGGCGGCTTCGAGGTGATGTGCACCGGCACCAGCCGGGTGAAGCTGCTGTCGGTCGACGCGAGCGGCCCGTTCCTGACCGCCGAGGTCGAGCAGATCCCGGAGGAGCAGGGCGAGGACGCCGAGGAGCTCGCGGAGGGCGTGCTGCGCGCCTTCCGCGCGTACCAGAAGCGGCTCGCGGGCGCCCGGGAGCGCTCGCTGACCACGAGCGAGCTGCCGGACGACCCGTCGGTGGTGTCGTATCTGGTGGCCGCCGCGACCGTGCTCGACACCCCGGCGAAGCAGCGGCTGCTCCAGGCGCCGGACACGGCGACGCGGCTGCGCGAGGAGCTGGCGCTGCTGCGCGCGGAGACGGCGGTGCTGCGCCACCTCCCGTCGCTGCCGGCCGTGGAGCTGACCCGCGCGCCGACCAGCCCCAACTGAGCCCGATACCCGAGTCCTGCGAGGAGAGCCCGGCGTGGCGAAGAAGCAGAAGAAGAACGCCGGGGGCACCCCGGCGACGGTGGCCCTGGCGGCGGCCGGCACGGCGTACACCCTGCACGCCTACGACCACGATCCGGCGGCCCCCTCGTACGGCGAGGAGGCGGCGGAGGCGCTCGGTGTCACTCCGGACCGGGTGTTCAAGACGCTGGTCGCGGACGTCGACGGCGAGCTGACCGTCGCGGTCGTCCCGGTGGCCGGCCAGCTCGACCTGAAGGCCCTCGCCTCCGCCGTCGGCGGCAAGCGGGCGGCGATGGCCGACCCGGCGGCGGCCGAGCGCACCACGGGCTACGTCCGCGGCGGCATCTCCCCGCTGGGCCAGCGCAAGCGGCTGCGTACGGTCCTGGACACGTCCGCCTCGGACCACGCCACGATCTGCATCTCGGCCGGCCGCCGCGGCCTGGAGGTCGAGCTCGCCCCCCAGGACCTGGCGGCCCTCACCGGCGCCGTCCTGGCGCCCATCGGCCGCGGCTGAGCCCGGCGGCCGTCAGCCCTGCGGTGCCTGCGGCTCGTGGGGTGCCTGCGGGTTCGGCGGCGGCCAGGCGCCGTCCTCGGGCTCCGGGTCGCGGGGGCCGAAGAGGGCGGTGAGCGCGAGGTGGACGATCATCGCGGCGATCGGCCAGGCGAGCATCGCCGCGAAGCCCATGCCGAGTTCGAGCGGCGCGTCGAAGGGGACCTTGGGGCCGACGGCCTTGGCGTGGGCGACGACGTCGCGCTCCCCGCCGAACCAGACGCCCACGCCCCACGCGAGCAGCGAGCCGAGGACTCCGCCGAGCGCGAGGCCGAGCACCAGGGCGACGCCGCCGCGCCGGTGCACCAGGAAGACGAGGGCCGCGGCGACGGCCCCGAAGCCGAGCGCGAGCAGGACGAACGTTCCGTCCGCGCCGATCGCCGACTCCGCCTCGCTGTTGCGCAGGAAGACCGCCTTGCCGTCGGAGATCAGCGAGACCCGCGGCGCGAGCCACACCCACAGCAGCCCGAGCAGCGCGCCGAGCACGCCGGACACGGCCGCCACCACGGCGGCCTGCCGGATCTCGGTCGCCGTCCCGGGCCCGTCCTCGGCGGGCGGCACGGGTGAGGGCGGCGGCCAGGCGGAGTCGTGCGGCGGCTGGTGCGGCGGAGTCAGAGGTGCGGTCACGACGCCATCGTGCCAGGTGCGGCTGTGAGTCGCCTCAGCGGATCATCGGATCGCACGGCGCTGCGCCGAAGAGCGCGGCGGGGGAACGGTCCCGAGCGCGTCACGAACCGAGCCGCAGAACGAGCCACGGGCGAACCGAGCCGCAAAAGAGAGCGTCAGCGCACCGCGGCTCGGCGGTACGCCCATGTCGCCACCGCCAGCGAGCCCACTCCCACCGCCGCGCACACCGCGAGGTCCAGGCAGACCGCCGTCCAGTCCGGGTGCGCGTCGAAGGTGCGGGCGAGGGCCTCGACGCCGTACGTGGAGGGCAGCAGGTCGCGGGCCCAGGCGATCGGGGCGGGCATGCGGTCGGCCGGCAGCACGCCGAGCAGCAGGGCCGCGGACATGCCGAGCTGGCCGAGGAGGGTGGCGAGCTCCTGCCGGGGGGCGAGCAGGCCGAGGGCCGCGCCGAGGCCGGCCAGGGCCGCGCCGGACAGCGGGACGACCGCCGCCAGGATCCACAGGTGGCCGAGCGGGAGCCCGAAGAGCACGGATCCGGCGACCGCGGTCACCACCGTGCCGGGCACGGTGAAGGAGGCGTACGCGCCGGCCGCGCCGAGCACCACGGCCGCGGGCGGCACGGGCAGCGTGGCGTAGTGGTCGAGGCCGCCGCCGGCCCGCAGCTGCCCGAAGTACTGGGCGAGCAGGTTGAGCGCGACGAAGGCGACGACGAGCACGGCGGAGCCAGCCACCACGGACCGGGCCTCCGAGCCGCCGTCGACGACCCCGCGCATCAGGATCATGATGCCGATGGACTGGAAGGTCGCCACGAAGAGCAGCGGGATGCGGGCGACCCGGGCACGGCTGAGCTGTGCCTTGTAGACGGCGCCGAGCGCGGGCAGCAGCCGGGCGCGCGGGGCGAGCGGCGCGGCGGGCGCCTCGGGGGCGTCGCGGACCACCTCGACGGGAACTGTGCCGGCCGTCAGGGCCTCGGCGGGCAGGGTGCTCAACTCGTCCAGCTCCTGACGGTCGACGGGTGGTACGTCACGCCTTCACCAGCCCCCGCGTCTCGCCGCCGAGCGCCAGGTACACGTCCTCCAGGCTCGGCGTCGCCAGGGTGAAGTCGTCGAGGGCCGCGAAGGCCGCGCCGCCGGTCACCGCGGCGACCGCGGCCCGCGCCTCGTCGGGGCCGAGCCGCAGCACCCAGCGGCGGCCGGACTCCTGCGCCGAGACGCGCAGCGCGGCGACCTCGGGGACGTCGAGCGGGGCGCGCTCGCGCCAGACGAGTTCGACCCGCACCTCGCCCGCGACGCGTTCCTTGAGGCCGGCGGGGGTGTCGCAGGCGATGACCCGGCCGCGGTCTATGACGGCGACCCGGTCGAGGACGGTCTCGGCCTCGATGACGTTGTGGGTGACGAGCAGCACGGTGGCGCCGTGTTCGGCGCGGCGCCGGTCGACGGCGGCCCAGACGGCGCGGCGGGCGACCGGGTCCATGCCGGTGGTCGGCTCGTCGAGGACGAGGAGGGGGCGCTCGCCGACGAGGGCGGCGGCGAAGCAGGCGAGCCGGCGCTGGCCGCCGGAGAGCTTCTTGAGGGGGCGGCCGGCGATCTCGCCGAGGCCGAGTTCGTCGAGGACGGCGTCGCGGGCGGCACGGGCCTCGCGGGCGCCGAGCCCGCGCAGCCGGCCGGTGGTCTCGGCGGCGAGGGCGACGGTCAGCTCGTCGAGGGCGGTGGACTCCTGGCCGAGGTAGGCGAGGAGGCGGGCGGCGCGCTCGGGGTGGCGCACGATGTCGTGGCCGAGGATCCGGACACTGCCGGAATCGGGGCGCATCAGGCCGGTGAGCTGGCGGACGAGGGTGGACTTGCCGGCACCGTTGGGTCCGAGCAGGCCGAAGATCTCACCGCCGCGCACATCGAGGCTGATCCCGTCGGTGGCCCGCACCTCGGGGGTCGCGGGCGCGCCGCGTCTGCCGCGTGTGGCGGGGTACGTCCTGACCAGATCCCGCACCACGCACACCGTACTCACGAGGGATGAGCCTAAGGGGTGCCGCGGCTCTCCTCGGGCGCGGGGGCGTGTTGGGCGGCGGCGTGCACGTCGATCTCGCGCCAGAATCCGGCCCGGATCGCATAGCGGTCGTGCTCGTCGATCTGGTCGTCCTTGTGGGCGAGCAGTCCGAAGCGGGCGGCGTAGCGGAGCAGTTCGCCGTCGATGCGGTGCGGGATGCGCGGGTACATGGTGGCGAGTTTCGGTACGTGGCCGGGCTCGGGCAGCCGGTCGAGCCAGCGGCGCGCGAAGACCTGGCCGACCTCGTAGGGGTCGCCGCCGACGGTGGTGATGTCCTCCTCACGGTCGGCCCAGCGCTGCTCGGCGCTGGTGAGCTGGGCGAGGGTGGGCAGGGAGGCGGTCTCGGCCGGTTCGCCGAGCGACGGGGCGGGGCGGTCGATCCAGCCCTTGTCGGAGGACCAGCGGAGGGTGGCGCCGGTGGGGTGCGGGGCGGCCGGCGGGGTGGGGCCGCGCAGGCCGGCGAGGTCCTTGGGGGTGGGCACGCTCCGGCCGGTGGCGGGCGCGGGGACGCCGGAGCCGTTGACGGAGCCGTTCACGCGGTCGTCGGCGCCGGGGGCCAGGTCGGTCCGGGTGTCGTCCCGGCGCCCGGCGGCGGGCCTGTCGTGCGAGGCGGCCGCCGCTGCCGCCGCGGCGGCCCGTTCGGCGGAGGCGGCGAGGGCGGACTCGGGCAGCGGCGCGGAGAGGATCGCGGCGATCTCGGGGCGGGGCACCGGCGGCGGGGCGCACACTCCGGTGAGGTCCTTGGCGCGGATGGCGCGGGTGATCCAGGTCCGGTCGAGGACCCGGCGTTCGTCGGCCTCGGCGACCAGGTCCTCGGACTGGTTGTAGTCGCCGTCGGCGGCCTGGACGGCCCACAGGTGGACGGCGACGCCGTGTTCCTTGGCGGACATCAGGCCGGGCAGCAGGTCGCCGTCGCCGGTGACGAGGACGATGTCGGAGCAGGCGCGGTTGCGGGAGAGCTCGGTGAGCTCGGCGTGCATGGCCGCGTCGACGCCCTTCTGGGCCCAGCGCCCGTCGCTGCGGGTCAGGGCGCCGAGCCGGACGGTGACCCGGGGCAGCACGCGGAGTCGGCGGTGTTCGGGCTGGGGCACCCGGTCGGGCGCTCCGTCGAACCAGTAGATGCGCAGCAGGGGCAGCTGGGTGTCGGCCTCGGCGCGGTCGCGCAGCTGCTGGATGAGCGCGGCGTGGTCGACGGTGATCCGTGAGCGGGCCGGTTCCCCGGCGAGCAGGCTGGCGGCGGCGCCCAGCAGATAGCCGGCGTCCACCAGGACGACGCATCGGTCCACGTGTTCCACCCTCTTTCGCCGAACCTGCTCGGGAACCTCGGGATCGGAAGTGCTCCGGGTTCCTTCGAGTCTGCCCGACCGGGGTGGCGTTGACGTCCGGAACTGGATCATCGGCGTGGCGGATCTCACTCGGATTCCACTCGGGAACGACGCCTACTGTCCGTAATGATCCAAAATGCGACGCTTTCTGCCATGTGTGAGTCTGGCAGCGGCCCTGGCCCCCACACCCCCTTGAGGAGGCATCATCACCATGGCCAAGAACCGCAAGCAGGATCGCAGTCAGCAGCCGCCGCAGCGCGGCTCGCAGGCCGAGCGCGGCCAGCAGCAGGCCGAGCGCTCGTCGATGGAGTCGCAGTCGGAGCAGCGCATGAGTCAGGTCACGCCTGGCGACATGGCCCGCAAGGGCCGGCAGAAGCGTTTCGGCCACAACTGACGGCCGGCGGCCCGAAGAGGCCGGTGCACGAGGATGAACGAAGGGGCGCGCCCGTGACGACGGGCGCGCCCCTCGCGCGTATCGCGGACCCGAGCGTCCCCGGGGCCTGTCCGGCGGATCAGGCTGGCAGAGCCTGTGCGGGTCCGCAGACTGACCGATCAGGAAGGACAGAAGCTGCAGCAGATCGTCCGCCGGGGCAGCACCAGCTCGGTGCGCTACCGGCGGGCAATGATGTTGTTGGCGTCCGCCGGCGGGAACCGGGTGCCGGTTATCGCCCGGTTGGTCCACGCCGACGAGGACACTGTGCGGGATGTGATCCACCGGTTCAACGAGATCGGTCTGGCCTGCCTGGACCCTCGATGGACGGGAGGCCGTCCCCGCCTGCTCACCCCTGACGACGAGGACTTCGTCGTCCAGACGGCCACCACCCGCCCCGCCAAGCTCAGCCAGCCCTTCACCCGCTGGTCGGTACGCAAACTCGCCGACTACCTGCGGAAAGTACACGGACGCATCATCCGTCTCGGCCGGGAGGCCTTACGCTGCCTGCTCCGGCGCCGCGGCATCACCTTCCAGCGCACCAAGACCTGGAAGGAGTCCCCCGACCCCGACCGCAACGCCAAGCTCGACCGGATCGAGCATGTTGTGGAACGCTTCCCGGACCGGGTCTTTGCCTTCGACGAGTTCGGACCCCTGGGGATCCGGCCCACCGCGGGCTCCTGCTGCGCGAAGCAGGGCAGGCCCGACCGGGCTGCCGGCGACCTTCCGCCGCACCCACGGCATCACCTACTCCCACGGCTGCTACTCCGTGGGCGACGACACGCTGTGGGGCGTCAACCGCCGCCGCAAGGGCACCACCAACAGCCTGGCCGCACTGAAGTCGATCCGCGCCGCCCGGCCCGACGGCGCCCCGATCTACATCATTCTGGACAACCTCTCCGCCCACACCGGCGCGGACATCCGCCGCTGGGCGAAGAAGAACAAGGTCGAACTGTGCTTCACCCCGACCTACGCCTCCTGGGCCAACCCGATCGAGGCCCACTTCGCACACGGTCCAGACCCGGGCCCTGCATGCCTACCTCCGCTGGCGCAACGCCAACGCCCTAGCGCTGACTGGGCATCGGCTCGGCAACCTCCGAGAAGGCGCCTGATAGGTGGTCCCGGTCAGCCAAAGTGACCTATCCATAGGGTATTTTGACTGGCCTTCTATCTCGAACCGACTATCCAGGACGAATGAAAGGAGAGCACCATGAGCATCACCAGGACCGCACGTAGGACGCGGGCCAAGATGACCGTGTCCATCGCGGCCCTGGCCGCGGGCTCACTCATACTCACCGCCTGCAGCGGAAGCAGCGACAGCGCCAGCAAGCTCGACGGTACCTACTACGTCAAGGACGTCAACGGCACGTCCGACCTCGGCCAGCTGGTCGTCAAGGGCAACAGTGTCTCGCATCATGAGTACAGCTGCGACGGTGTCTACGAGAAGCCGGGCGTGACCAGCACCGGCGAGTTCAACGAGGATCACTCCCAGATCATCTGGACGGTCGCCGGAGACGACAGCCGCAACGAGCGGACCGGCAGCGAGTCGATCTCAACCAGCACCACCTCGATCAGCATCAGCGGTAGCGCGTACGTGCGGGACAACTCCGATGCGGGCAAAGCTCTGTTGGACGGCTTCAAGACCAAGTGCGGGAAGTAGCGTCGACGTCCCGCTCGGCCGGCCAAGCAGCGCAGAACCCTGTGGGCATCGCGTCCACGGGGTTCTGTCCTTCCTTGGCTGGTCAAGCCTCTGACGTCTGCTCCTGAAGCTGCAGCGCCCGGTATTCCTCGATCGTCTCCGGCGGCTGGCCGTATTTCGGGGCATGCCGCTCGACGAAATCGAGTTCGGCCCATGCCTCTGGCCTCCGCATCCTCGACTGGGCCACCACGACGAACATCACGGCGCTGACGCCGATGTTGGACAGACACCACCCCGTCAGCAGCACCATCAGCACCACAGGCAGATCATTCTCGATCTCCATGGTGCCCAAAACACCCAAGCCTGCGCCGTTGACCAGAAGGCCCGCCACCAGACGCGCCAGGATCCTCGGCTCGTCACGATGCCGCACGGCGCGCACCATCTCGCCGACGAACACTACGGTAGCCACAGCCGCCGCAGTACTCAGTGCCAGCTCACGGATCCCGGTGACCCACCCCCCTCCTCCTCGCGCTCCTCAAAGGACGACGCACCGGGTGAGGGTGATCGTTCTCATCGGGTGCGTCAGACCTCCGCGCTCGCCGTCGATCGGACGATCAGTCTCCCTCGCGCCGGCCTCGGCGGAGGCCACCGGCTGGCTGCTGCTGCGGCTTTGGGGGCCAACTCCCACCACCCCAACCATACGGTCCAGACCCGGGCCCTGCATGCCTACCTCCGCTGGCGCAACGCCAACGCCCGCCACCGCGACGTCCTGGCCGCCGAACGTAAGGAACGCGCTCGCATCCGCAGCGAGAGAGGCATCCGCTGGGGCGGACGCCCACTCGCCACTGCGGCCCGAGCGAACCGGTGAACCTATGCGGTCAGAGCACTAGCCGGCCAGGCAGGACGGGCCGAGGAGCACCTTCAGGTCGCCGAAGAGCGCCGGGTCGGGCTGCACCCGGTGCCGGTCGAGCCGCAGCACCGTGGTCTTCCGGGGGCCCTGGAGCTTGATCCGGACCTCGGTGTTGCCCTTGTGGTGCCCCAGGATCTCGCCGAGGCGGCTGATCATCGGCGGCGTCACCTTCACCGTCGGGATGGTGAGGACGACCGGCGCGTTGGTACCCGCGTTCGACAGGTCGGGGACCATCAGCTCCATCGCGACCAGCCGCGGGATGTCCTCGCGCTTGTCGAGCCGGCCCTTGACGAAGACGACCGCGTCCTCGACCAGCTGGGTGGAGACCAGCTGGTAGGTGGCCGGGAAGAACATGCACTCGATGGAGCCGGCCAGGTCCTCGACGGTGGCGATGGCCCAGGCGTTGCCCTGCTTGGTCATCTTCCGCTGGAGGCCGGAGATGATGCCGCCGATGGTGACGACCGCGCCGTCCGCGTGCTCACCTCCGGTGAGCTGGGAGATGCCGGCGTCGGTCTTGTCCGACAGGACGTGCTCCAGACCGAAGAGCGGGTGGTCGGAGACGTACAGACCGAGCATCTCCCGCTCCTGGGCGAGCAGGTACGACTTCTCCCACTCGACGTCGGAGAACTCGACGTCGAGGCCGAAGCCCGGCTCGCTGCTGTCCTCGTCGCCCATGCCGCCGAAGAGGTCGAACTGTCCCTCGGCCTCCTTGCGCTTGACCGCCACCACGGTGTCGATCATCGGCTCGTGCTGGGCGACCAGGCCCTTGCGGGTGTGGCCCATGGTGTCGAAGGCGCCGGCCTTGATCAGCGACTCGACCGTGCGCTTGTTGCAGACCACGGCCTCGACCTTGTCGAGGAAGTCGGGGAAGGAGCTGTACTTCCCCTTGCTCTTGCGCGTCTTGATGATCGACTCGACGACGTTGGAGCCGACGTTGCGGACGGCGGTGAGGCCGAAGAGGATCACGTCGTCGCCCTGGGCGGCGAAGTTCGCCTCGGACTCGTTGACGTTCGGCGGGAGCACCTTGATGCCCATGCGACGGCACTCGTTCAGGTAGACGGCGGACTTGTCCTTGTCGTCCTTGACCGAGGTGAGCAGTCCGGCCATGTACTCGGCCGGGTGGTTGGCCTTGAGGTAGGCGGTCCAGTAGGAGACCAGGCCGTACGCGGCGGAGTGCGCCTTGTTGAAGGCGTAGCCGGCGAAGGGGACCAGGACGTCCCACAGGGCCTGGATGGCCTCGTCGCTGTAGCCGTTCTTCTTGGCGCCGGCCTGGAAGATGGTGAAGTTCTTCGCCAGCTCGTCGGGCTTCTTCTTGCCCATGACGCGGCGGAGGATGTCGGCCTCGCCGAGCGAGTAGCCCGCGATGATCTGGGCGGCCTTCTGCACCTGCTCCTGGTACACGATCAGGCCGTAGGTGACGTCGAGAACCTCCTTGAGGGGCTCCTCCAGCTCCGGGTGGATCGGAGTGATCTCCTGCTGCTTGTTCTTGCGCAGGGCGTAGTTCGTGTGCGAGTTCATGCCCATCGGGCCCGGGCGGTAGAGCGCGGACACGGCGGAGATGTCTTCGAAGTTGTCCGGCTTCATCAGCCGGAGCAGGGAGCGCATGGGACCGCCGTCGAACTGGAAGACGCCGAGCGTGTCGCCGCGCTGGAGCAGTTCGAAGGTCTTGGGGTCGTCGAGCGGGAGGGCGAGCAGGTCGAGGTCGATGCCCTTGTTCGCCTTCACCATCTTGACGGCGTCGTCCATGATGGTGAGGTTGCGCAGGCCGAGGAAGTCCATCTTCAGCAGGCCGAGCGACTCGCACTGCGGGTAGTCCCACTGCGTGATGGTGACGCCGTCGGTGTGCCGGACCCAGATCGGGGCGTGGTCGACGATCGGCTCGCTGGACATGATCACGCCGGCGGCGTGCACGCCCATCTGGCGGACCAGGCCCTCGACGCCCTTGGCGGTGTCGATGACCTTCTTCACGTCCGGCTCGTTCTCGTACATCGCCCGGATCTCGCCCGCCTCGCTGTAGCGCGGGTGGCTGGGGTTGGTGATGCCGTCGAGGTCGATGCCCTTGCCGAGGACGTCGGCGGGCATGGCCTTGGTGAGGCGGTCGCCCATCGCGTACGGGTAGCCGAGGACCCGGGCGGAGTCCTTGATCGCGTTCTTGGCCTTGATCTTGCCGTACGTGCCGATCATGGCGACCTTGTCGGCGCCGTACTTCTCGGTCACGTACCGGATCACCTCGACGCGCCTGCGCTCGTCGAAGTCGATGTCGACATCGGGCATCGAGATGCGCTCGGGGTTGAGGAAGCGCTCGAAGATCAGGCCGTGCGGGATGGGGTCGAGGTCGGTGATGCCCATGGCGTACGCGACGATCGAGCCGGCCGCGGAGCCTCGGCCGGGGCCCACGGCGATGCCCTGGCTCTTCGCCCACATGATGAAGTCGGCGACGACGAGGAAGTAGCCCGGGAAGCCCATCGAGATGATGGTGTCCATCTCGTACTCGACCTGCTTCATGCGGTCTTCGGGGATCCCGTTCGGGAAGCGCCGGTGCATGCCCCGCATGGTCTCCTCGCGGAACCAGGTGACCTCGGTGTACCCCTCGGGGATGTCGAACTTCGGCATGAGGTTCTTGGCCTCGAACATGCCGGTGGTGTCGATCTGCTCGGCCACCAGGAGGGTGTTGGCGCAGCCCTGCTGCCAGGCGTCCGAGGAGTCGATGGCGTACATCTCGTCCGTGGACTTCAGGTAGTAGCCGGTGCCGTCGAACTTGAAGCGGTCCGGGTCCGAGAGGTTCTTGCCGGTCTGGATGCACAGCAGGGCGTCGTGGGCGGTGGCCTCGTGCGCGTAGGTGTAGTGCGAGTCGTTGGTGACCAGCGGCGGGATGCCGAGCTTCTTGCCGATCTCCAGGAGCCCGTCGCGGACCCGGCGCTCGATCTCGATGCCGTGGTCCATCAGCTCCAGGAAGTAGCGGTCCTTGCCGAAGATGTCCTGGTACTCGGAGGCGGACTTCAGGGCCTCGTCGAACTGGCCGAGGCGCAGCCGGGTCTGCAGCTCGCCGGAGGGGCAGCCGGTGGAGGCGATCAGGCCCTCCGACCACTGGGAGATGGTCTCCTTGTCCATCCGGGGCCACTTCTGGAGCCAGCCCTCGGCGTAGGCGTCGGAGGAGAGCTTGAAGAGGTTGTGCAGACCGGTGGCGTTGGCCGCCCAGATCGTCTTGTGGGTGTAACCGCCCGAACCGGAGACGTCGTCCTTCTTCTGGTGCGGCTGGCCCCACTGGATCTTGCGCTTGTTGCGGCGGGACTCGGGCGCCACGTACGCCTCGATGCCGATGATCGGGGTCACGCCGGCCTTCTTGGCCGAATGGAAGAAGTCGTAGGCCCCGTGCAGGTTGCCGTGGTCGGACATGGCGATATGGGTCATGCCCATCTCGTTGCACGCGTTGAACATGTCCTTCAGCCGCGCGGCACCGTCCAGCAGGGAGTACTGGGTGTGGACGTGGAGGTGCGTGAAGGGCGGCCTGGTCACGGTGGGGATGCCTCCATACGAATTTCTGGGGGGACAGCGTGGAAGTCTACGTCGGCCGACTGACACCGGCCGGGCACTGGGCGGTACGGTCGCGCGTTGGGAGACAGGGAACACCTGTCCCCATTTGTCACGCACCATTTTCGGCCACTCTTCGTGCCGGATCGCCCACCAGGAGGCACCTTCGATGTCGGTTCCGCAGCCCACCGCCGCCGAGCGCGGTGAGCAGATCCTCGCCGTCTTCGACACCGCCTTCGGCGAGCTGCTCGCCGCCGACCCCGCCGCCTTCAAGGTCAAGTTCCGGAAGATGGCCGGCTCCGCCTTCGCCTTCTACCGGGGCACGGCCTGCCTCTTCTACAAGGACCTGGAGCGGGAGGCGCACGGCGGGCCGTTCCTGGACGAGCGGACCGGCCGGGTGTGGATCCACGGCGACCTGCACGCCGAGAACTTCGGCACCTACATGGACGCCAACGGGCGGCTGATCTTCAACGTCAACGACTTCGACGAGGCGTACGTCGGCCCCTTCACCTGGGACCTCAAGCGGCTCGCCGCCTCGCTGGCCCTGATCGGCTACGCGAAGGCGCTCAGCGACGCGCAGATCACCGAGCTGGTGACGGTGTACGCCGCCGCCTACCGGGAGCGGATCCACGCGCTCGCGACCGGCGCCAAGAACGACGAGATCCCGCCCTTCACGCTGGACACCGCCCAGGGCCCGCTGCTCGACGCGCTGCGCGAGGCCCGCGCGCTGACCCGCTTCGGGCTGCTCGACTCGATGACCGAGATCCGCGAGTTCGAGCGCCGCTTCACGGCCGGCGGCGGCTCCATCGAGCTGGACGCGGCGACCCGCTACAAGGTGCTCGCCGCCTTCGACGGCTATCTGGAGACGCTGCCCGAGTCCAGCCTGGCCCGCCCCGACTCGTACCGGGTCAAGGACGTCGTCGGCCGCCGCGGCATCGGCATCGGTTCGGCCGGCCTTCCCTCGTACAACATCCTCCTGGAGGGCAACAGCGACGCACTGGAGAACGACGTCGTCATCTACATGAAGCAGGCGCAGACCCCGGCGGTCTCCCGGCACGTCACGGACGCGGCGGTACGGGGCTACTTCCACCACGAGGGCCACCGCACCGTGATCTCGCAGCGGGCGCTCCAGGCGCACGCGGACCCGTGGCTCGGCTGGACGGAGCTGGACGGGGCCGGGCAGCTGGTCGCGGAGGTGTCGCCGTACGCCGTCGACCTGGACTGGTCGGACATCGACGACCCGGAGGAGATCGCGGCGACCGTCGCCGACCTCGGCCGGGCGACCGCGGCGATGCACGCGGCGGCGGACGACTCCAGCGGCCACTCGCTGGTGCCGTTCTCGACGGAGCGGGCCATCGACGCGGCGATCGCGGCCGACGAGGAGGGCTTCCCGGCGCTCCTGGTGGACTTCGCCCACGCGTACGGCGCCCGGGCGCGGGCCGACCACCAGATCTTCGTCGACCTGTTCCGCAACGGCCGGATCCCCGGCCTGTAGGAAGCACGGCTCACAGCCCGGCCTTAGGGACCCCTTATGGCCGGGCATGGGAGAATTCCTCGCGATGGACATGGCAGGAATCCAGTTGAGAGCCCTCCGGGCGGCGTTCTTCACGGCACTGGTCGTGACGCTGTCCGTGGCCTCGCACGTCCTGCTGTCGGGGGTGCCGCTGCCGCTCGGCACGGTCGTCCCGGTCGCGGTGGCGGTCTTCGGCGTGGCCTTCGCACTGGCCGGCCGCGAGCGCGGCCTCGGCCCGATCGCCGGGCTCCTCGTCCCGCTGGAGCTGGCCGCCGACACGCTGTTCACCAGCGGCCAGGTGGCCTGTTACGGTCCCGCCGGCGGCCCGGTCGCCGGGTCGCTGCGCTCGGTCGGCCTCGACGTGGACTCGCTGTGCGGCGGCGCCGTCGGCACCCCGCTGCCCGGGGTCGCGGCGCCCGGCTCCGAGGGTGTGACCGCCCTGCTCTCCTCCCCCGACCCGGCCGTGCCCTGGCTGCTGCTCGCCGCCCACGTGGCGGTCGGGCTGACCGCGGCCTCCTGGCTGCGCGGCGGGGAGCGGGCCCTGGCCCGGCTGCTGCGCGCGGCCGTGGCCTTCGCCTTCCGGCCGCTGCTGCTCGTGGTGGCCTTGGCCCGCACGGCCGGGCCCGGCCCGCGGCGCGCCGGGCGTCCGGTGGAGCGGCCGCGCCGCTCCCGCACCCGGCTCTGGGCGCACTCCGTGGGGCGGCGGGGACCGCCGTGCCTCGTCCTCGCCTGACTCCCCGAGTCGGCGCAGGGACACAGCACGCGATTCCCCGTTCCTCCTCCCTTTCACGGAGTGCCTCACCATGAGCAAGCGCAACAGCCAGGAGAACAAGGCCGCCGCCCGCGAGCGGCTGCGCGCCGAGCGCGAGAAGCAGGCCAAGAAGGACAAGGCCCGCCGGCAGCTGATCGTGGCCGGGTCGGCGGTCGCCGTCCTCGCCGTCGCCGGCGGCATCGGCTTCGCCGTCGTCCAGGCCAACAAGCCCTCCCAGTGGGAGGCGGCCGCGGACGCGAAGAGCGTCACGGCGCCGAAGAACACCGAGGGCACCGACGGGACCACGGTCGTCATCGGCAAGCCCGAGGCGAAGAAGACCCTGGAGGTGTACGAGGACTCGCGCTGCCCGGTCTGCGCGACCTTCGAGCAGGGCGTGGGCGGCACCGTGGAGAAGGACGTCGCCGACGGCAAGTACAAGATCAAGTACATCGGCGCCACCTTCATCGACAACTCCGACCAGGGCCAGGGCTCCAAGAACGCCCTGTCGGCGCTGGGCGCGGCGCTCGACGTGAGCCCCGAGGCGTTCCTGAAGTACAAGGCGGCGCTCTACTCGACCCAGTTCCACCCGGACGAGCGCGACGACAAGTTCGCCAAGGACTCCTACCTGCTGAAGGTGGCGGACTCGGTGCCGGCCCTGAAGGGCAACGCCGAGTTCCAGAGGAACGTCGAGGAGGGCACCTTCGACGCCTGGGCGATGAAGATGTCGAAGGCCTTCGACAAGAGCGGGGTCACGGGCACGCCGACGCTGAAGATGGACGGCAAGGCCCTGACCGTCGCGGGCAGCAAGAACCCGCCGCTGACGGTGGACCAGTTCAACACGGCCCTGACGCAGGCCCTCAAGGGCTGACGCCCCTCCCCCCTTCCTCTTCTTCGCCGGAGCCGCCGGAGCCGCCGGAATCGCGAAGTCGCCGGAGTCGCCCGGAGCCGCCGGAGCGGGGAAGAGGAAGGGGACGGTCCGGCGAATGCTGGACGAACATTCGTGCAGACCCCTGCCCGTTCGCCCTACCCGGCGGTAATCTGACGGGCCGTGACCAGTCGTAACCTCATATCCGCCCCCAGCCGCCGCACCGTGGTGAAGGCCGCCGCCGTCACCGCCGCCGTCGCGCCGGCCCTGGTGGGCGCCGCCTCGACCGCGCTCGCCGCCTCCGGGGCTCCCGCGTTCCTGCACGGTGTCGCCTCGGGCGACCCGCTGCCCGACGGCATCCTGCTCTGGACGCGCGTCACGCCCACGCCCGACGCCGTGCCCGGTTCGGGCCAGGGCCCCGATGTCACGGTCGGCTGGGAGCTCGCCGAGGACCGCGGCTTCACCCGGATCGTGGCCGGGGGCACCACCGTCGCCTCCGCCGGCTCCGACCACACGGTGAAGGCCGACGTCCGCGGACTGCGGCCGGCCACCGCGTACTTCTACCGCTTCACCGCGGGCGGGACCGTCTCCCCCGTGGGCCGCACCCGCACCGCCCCGGCCGCCGACGCGGCCGACGGCATCCGCTTCGGCGTGGTGTCCTGCGCCAACTGGGAGGCCGGCTACTTCTCGCCGTACCGGCACCTGGCCGCCCGGACCGACCTGGACGCGGTCCTCCATCTCGGCGACTACATCTACGAGTACGCGACCGGCGCCTACCCGGAGGCGAAGTACGTCGTACGGCAGCACCGGCCGGCGCACGAGATCCTCTCGCTCGCCGACTACCGCGTCCGGCACGCCACCTACAAGACGGACGCCGACCTCCAGGCGCTGCACGCGGTGCACCCGATCGTGGCGATCTGGGACGACCACGAGTTCGCCAACGACGCCTGGTCGGGCGGGGCCGAGAACCACACTCCGGGCACCGAGGGCGTCTGGGCGGACCGGGTGGCGGCGGCCAAGCGGGCGTACTTCGAGTGGATGCCGGTGCGCACCTCCACGGAGGGCACGGTCTACCGCCGGCTGCGCTTCGGCCGGCTCGCCGATCTGCACCTGCTCGACCTGCGCTCGTTCCGTTCCCAGCAGGCGGGCGTGGGCAGCGGCAAGGTGGACGACCCGGAGCGCTCCATCACCGGCCGGGCACAGCTGGACTGGCTGAAGTCCGGTCTGGTGGCCTCGGACGCGACCTGGCAGCTGGTGGGCACCTCGGTGATGATCTCGCCGGTCGCCTTCGGCGCGCTGCCGGCCGATCTGCTCGGCCCCCTCGCCGAGCTGCTCGGGCTGCCCAAGGAGGGCATCGCGGTCAACGTCGACCAGTGGGACGGCTACACGGACGACCGCAAGGAACTGCTGCAGCACCTGGTGGACCGCTCGATCCGCAACACGGTCTTCCTGACCGGCGACATCCACATGGCGTGGGCCAACGACGTGCCGCTGAAGGCCGCGACGTACCCGCTGTCGGCGTCGGCGGCGACGGAGTTCGTGGTGACCTCGGTGACCTCGGACAACCTGGACGACATCCTGCACGTGGCGCCGGGCACGGTGTCGCTGGTGGCCGCGGCCGCGGTGAAGACCGCCAACCGCCATGTGAAGTGGGTGGACATGGACCACCACGGCTACGGCGTGCTCGACGTGACGGCCGACCGCTCGCAGATGGACTACTACACGGTGTCCGACAAGGCGGACCGCGACGCGACGGCCTCGTGGGCGCGTTCGTACCGCACGCTCAACGGAACGCAGCGTGTCGAGCGGGTGTACCAGCCGGTACGCTGACCGATCACTTTGAGCCATGATCCGCTTTGTTAACGGAAGATCACATGGCTACGGCGGGTGGTGAGTCCGGAGCTTCGAACCCGGACACATCACCCGCCTTTGGCGCTCCTTCCGTTACGTCCACGTCTCAAACTCCGGAAACGGCGCAAGTTTTTCTTCCCGTTGACCCTATTTGCCCGACGAATGATTGGGCTTGATCAACCCTCAGTGGCATATGGCATGGACGCGTAATCTCCCCGCCGTGGCGAGGAAGTACCTCTCCACAACCCCCCGCGAGGAGTCCCCCCGTGCGCGCTCTTGCCCGTATATCGCCGCGTATGTCGCGTCGTCTGCTCGGCACCGCCATCATGGCCGGAACCCTGGCCCTGGCGCCGCTGTCCGCCCCGGCGGCCGCCCCGGCCGGCGGCACCACCACCCTGGCCTCGGCCGAGAAGTGCGCCGACGGTGTCGCCGCCCTCTCCGGCGCCCGCAAGGCCAAGGGCAGCGCCACCCAGGCCGAGCCCAACGAGCTCACCGCCGCCCAGGCCAAGGCCCTGGACGCCGACCTGGCGAAGAAGGTCTCCGCCGCCCGCGCCGAGGGCCGGGTCTCCTCCGCCGCCGGTCTCGCCGCGGCCACGACCATCCCGGTCTACTTCCACGTCATCCACAGCGGCACCGCGGGCAACCTCAGCTCGCAGGACATCAACAACCAGATCAGCGTCCTCAACGCCGCCTACGGCGGCCAGGGCACCGGCAACGTGGACTCGGGCTTCCAGTTCTCGCTGGCCGGCACCGACTACACGGACAACGCGACCTGGTACAACCTGTCCTCCGGCTCCCAGGCCGAGAAGGACATGAAGACCGCCCTGCGCAAGGGTGGCGCGGGCGCGCTGAACATCTACACCGCCAACCTCGGCGGCGGCCTGCTCGGCTGGGCGACCTTCCCGTCCTCGTACAACTCCAGCCCGAACATGGACGGCGTCGTCATCCTCGACGCCTCGCTCCCGGGCGGCTCGGCCGCCAACTACAACGAGGGCGACACCGCCACCCACGAGGTCGGCCACTGGATGGGCCTCTACCACACCTTCCAGGGCGGCTGTAACGGCAACGGCGACTACGTCTCCGACACCCCGGCCGAGAAGAGCGCCGCGTACCAGTGCCCGACCGGCCGTGACTCGTGCACCTCGAAGCCGGGCGTGGACCCGATCCACAACTTCATGGACTACACGTACGACTCCTGCATGTACCAGTTCACCGCCGGCCAGGTGGCCCGCATGAACGACGCGTGGACCGCGTACCGCGCCTGACGGGCCTTCACGCACGACGGCGGCCCCGGGGACTCCCCGGGGCCGCCGCCCTTCTCCTCGCCTACAGGCTGTCCAGGAAGGACAGCCCCACCGCCCAGGTCCGCTCCGCCGCCTCCGCGTCCCAGTCCGGCGACTCCGGGTCGGTGTAGAGGTGCCCGGCGCCCCGGTAGCGGTAGATCTCCACGTCCGCACCGGCCTTGCGCATCTGCAGGTACCAGGCCGACAGCCAGTCGTCCGTCTCGAACGGGTCCGGCTCGGCCACGTGCAGCTGCACCGGCAGGTCGTCCACCGAAGCCGACTCGGCGATGTCCGAGGTGCCGTGGAGGAGCAGCAGCCCGCGCGCCTTCTCGTCGCCGAGCGCGAGCGTCTGCGCCACCGAGGCACCGAAGTCCAGGCCCATGTAGACCAGGCCGCGCTCCGAGTACGGGGCCGCCGCCAGGACCGCCCGCTTCAGCAGCTCGTCCTTGCCGATCTCGTCCCGCAGCGCCATGCCCTCCTCGGCGGTCCCGGCCGTCCGTCCGTCGAAGAGGTCCGGCGTCCAGACCTGGTGTCCGGCTGCCCGGAGCCGCTCGGCGGCGGCCTGCACGGAGGCGTCGAGTCCGTGGACGGAGTGGAAGAGCATGATGTCCATGCGCCCCATCCTGCCATCCGGCCGCACCCCCGCAGGTCAGCGCATGCTGCGCACGTCCAGCTGCCGCAGCACCCGGTCCACCACCTCCGGGTCGGCGCCCGGCTCGCTGCGAGCCGAGAGCACCGCGTGCCGGGCGGCCGACATCATCTCCCGCTGGATCCGGTGGATCGACTTCAGCCGGTCCACGCGCTGGGTGAGCGCCGCCCGCCGCTCCTCGTCCACCATGTCCACGCTGATCCGCGCCCCGATGTCGAAGGCCCCGCGGAGCAGCCGCTCGGCCACCTCCTCGGGAAGCTCCTCGACCTCCTCGATCTCCTTGAGCCGCGCCTTGGCCGCCTTCGCCGCGCGGATCGCCAGGTCCCGCTCGAAGGCCCGCTCGGCGTCCGTGTCGGCCTTCACGCCGAGCAGCTTCACCAGCCGGGGCAGCGTGAGGCCCTGCACCACCAGGGTCGAGATGATCACGCAGAAGGCGATGAAGATCAGCTCGTCCCGGCCGGGGAAGGGCGAGCCGTCGTCGGTCCGCAGCGGGATGGCGAGCGCGAGCGCGACCGAGGCCACCCCGCGCATCCCGGCCCACCACATGACGACGCTCTCCCGCCAGCTCATCGGGATGTCCTCGGCGTAGTCCCGCCGGTCGTGCAGCTTCTTCGCCACCCAGGCGGCCGGCAGCAGCCAGAGCAGCCGGACCACGACCACCACGCCGACGACGGCCGCGCCCCAGCCGAGCATCTGCCGGCCGCGGCCCTCGGCGACGCCGAAGACGTGCACCAGCTCCAGCCCGATCAGGCCGAAGGCGATGCCGGTCACGAGGGTGTCGACGACCTCCCAGAAGGTCTGCCCGGCGAGCCGCCCCATCACGTCGTCGGCGTCGCTCGCGTATTCGGCCAGGAAGAGCGCGGTGACCAGGACGGCGAGGACCCCGGAGCCGTGCAGTTCCTCGGCGAGCACGTACGACACGAAGGGCACGAGGAGGGTGAGCCCGGTCTGCAGCGTGGGGTCGCCGAGGACGCCGATCAGCTTGTTGGTGATCCAGCCGAGCGTGATGCCGACCGCGACGGCGACGACGGCCGACAGGACCAGCTCGGCGAGCGCCCGCGGCCAGGAGAAGCTGCCGCTGACGACCGCGGAGATCGCCACGTGGTAGAGCACGATCGCGGTGACGTCGTTGAAGAGCCCCTCGCCCTCCAGGATCGACACCAGGCGCCGGGGCAGCCCGAGGGAGCCGGCCACGGCCGTGGCCGCGACCGGGTCGGGCGGCGCCACCAGGGCGCCGAGGGCGAGCGCGGCGGCCAGCGGGATGCCGGGCACCAGCGCGTCCGCGACCGCGCCGACGGCGGCCGTGGTCACGAAGACAAGGGCCACCGCGAGCAGGAAGATCGGGCGCCTGTTGGCCGCGAACTGCCGCCAGGAGGTGCGCTGCGCGGAGGCGTAGAGCAGCGGCGGCAGCACCAGCGGCAGGATGAACTCGGGCGGGATGTCCACGTTCGGCACGAAGGGCAGGTACGCCAGCACGATCCCGACGAGGGTCATCAGGACGGGTGCGGGCAGTCCGAGCCGGTCTCCGAGGGGCACGGTCAGCACGGCGCCGAGCAGCAGCAGGAACAGCAGGGCGAGCTGGTCCACGGAGGTCCCCTTCAGCGCGACGAAGATCAGGCGCCTATCATAAAAGGGACATTCCGACCACTCGCCAGGAGGATGTCATGTTGAGACAGCACATAGGGCGCAAGGCGGCAGCCGTGCTGCTGGCCGTCGCCGGCATTCTGGGCGCCGGTTCGGCCGCGATGGCGAACCCGAGCCCGCCCACCAACGGCGGAAACGGCGGGGGCCACAGCGGCCAGTGCACCGGATCCGTCTACGACCGTCCGGCCGGGTGCCACACCTACAAGTAGCGGTCACCCGCACGTCAGCGATCACCACGTCCGGGCCGGGAACACCGTCCCCCGGACGTATGCCGACAGGGCCTGTCCTACCCGGACCAGGCCCTCAGTCATGCCGCTCCCCCGGCCCGGCCGGCCGACGGACGGCCAGGCCGGTCCACCGGCGCGACGGGAGCCCGGCCACTGGACCGGACCACCAGGCCGGACCACAAGACCGGCTACAAGGACCTTCGCATGGCGCGGTGCGGCATCCCCGCGTCCGGGAACTCCGGCCCGTACGCCGCGTAGCCCAGGCGCTCGTAGAAGCCCAGCGCGTGCGTCTGCGCGTGCAGGTCGACGGCCGCGAGCCCGCGCTCGCGGGCCGCGTCCTCGATGGCCCGCACCAGGGCCGCGCCGATCCCGAGGCCGCGCGCCGCCTTCGACACCGCCAGCCGCCCCAGCGAGCCCACCGAGGCGTCCGCGCCGGTCTTGCCCACCGCGTCCGCCCCGAGGAGCAGCCGCCCGGTGCCCAGCGGCACGCCGTCCGCGCGGACCGCGAGGACGTGCACGGCCGTCTCGTCGTACGTGTCGTACTCGATCTCCTGCGGGACGCCCTGCTCGTCGACGAAGACCTCGCGGCGCACGGCGAAGCAGGCGTCACGGTCGTCGCGCTTCACGGCCTCACGGACCGCGTACGCGGCGGGCTCCTCCGGCCGGACCTCGGCGGCGGGAACCGGCTCCGCGGTCACCGGCTCTCCGACGCGATCCGGTCGAGGGCGGTCTGCAGGTCGGCCGGGTAGGTGCTCTCGAACTCGACCCACTGCCCGTCGCCGGGGTGCTCGAAGCCGAGCCGGACGGCGTGCAGCCACTGCCGGGTCAGGCCGAGGCGCTTGGCCATGGTCGGGTCGGCGCCGTAGGTGAGGTCGCCGACACAGGGGTGGCGGTGCGCGGACATGTGCACCCGGATCTGGTGGGTGCGGCCCGTCTCCAGCTTGATGTCGAGCAGCGACGCGGCCCGGTACGCCTCGATCAGGTCGTAGTGCGTCACGGACGCCTTGCCGTCGGCGGTCACGGCCCACTTGTAGTCGTGGTTCGGGTGCCGGCCGATGGGCGCGTCGATGGTGCCGCTCAGCGGGTCCGGGTGCCCCTGCACCAGGGCGTGGTAGCGCTTGTCGACCACGCGCTCCTTGAACTGGCGCTTCAGCGAGGTGTACGCGTACTCCGACTTGGCCACCACCATCAGGCCGGAGGTGCCGACGTCGAGGCGGTGCACGATGCCCTGGCGCTCGGCGGCGCCGGAGGTGGAGATCCGGTAGCCGGCGGCGGCCAGGCCGCCGATCACGGTGGTGCCGGTCCAGCCGGGGCTGGGGTGCGCGGCCACGCCGACCGGCTTCATGATCACGACGATGTCGTCGTCGTCGTGGACGATCTCCATGCCCTCGACGGGCTCGGCGACGATCTGCACCGGGGAGGGCGCGCCGGGCATCTCGACCTCGAGCCACGCGCCACCGCTGACCCGCTCGGACTTGCCGACGACGCTGCCGTCGACGAGGACCTTGCCTGCGGCGGCCAGCTCCGCCGCCTTCGTACGGGAGAACCCGAACATACGGGCGATGGCGGCGTCGACGCGCTCGCCCTCCAGGCCGTCGGGTACGGGCAGCGTGCGGATCTCGGGACTCGTGCTCACCCTGTCGAGTATGCCTTGCCCCGGGACATGGCCCGGCACTCAGTCCTTGTGGACGGTGCCGTCCGGGTCCAGACCGCGGAAGGACAGCAGGACGATCAGGATGCCGCCGCACACGATCGCCGAGTCGGCGAGGTTGAAGACGGCGAAGTGCGCGGGCGCGATGAAGTCGACGACCGCGCCCTCGAAGACGCCGGGCGAACGGAAGATCCGGTCGGTGAGGTTGCCGAGCGCGCCGCCGAGCAGCAGGCCGAGGGCGATCGCCCAGGGCAGGCTGTAGAGCTTGCGCGCCAGCCGGACGATCACCACGATCACGACGGCCGCGATCACCGTGAAGATGATCGTGAACGCCTCGCCCATGCCGAAGGCGGCACCGGGGTTGCGGATGGCCTCCAGGCGCAGCAGGTCACCGATCACCTTGATCGGCTCGTGCCCCTCCAGCCTCTCGACCACGAGCATCTTGCTGCCGAGGTCGAGCAGGTAGGCGAGGACGGCCACCACGAAGAGCGCGGCGATCTTCCGCTTGCCCTTCGGCCGCTCCTCGACCTCGGGAGCCGTGGTCTCGTCGGCGCCTGCCGATTCCGGAGTACCGATGACGCTCTCCCCGATGACGCTGTCCGCCTCTGCCATGCCCACGAGGGTACGACACACACCTCCGGCAGCGTCAGCCGCGCCGCTCCTGCTTCTGCTTGTCCTCCACGCACAGCGTGGCGCGGGGGAAGGCCTGCATCCTGGCCTTGCCGATGGGCTTGCCGCAGACCTCGCACAGCCCGTACGTGCCCGCGTCGAGCCGCTCCAGGGCGTGCTCCGTCTGCTCCAGCATCTCGCGGGCGTTCGCGGCCAGGGCCAGCTCGTGCTCGCGCGTGATGTTCTTCGTACCGGTGTCGGCCTGGTCGTCGCCGGCCCCGTCGCCGGAGTCGCGCATCAGGCCGGTCAGCTCCTCCTTGGAGTGGACGAGCTCGTTGCGCAGCCGCAGCGCCTCGGCCTGCAGCTCGCTGCGGGCCTCGGCGACCTCCTCGGGGGTCCACGGCTCCTCGCCGGGGCGTACGGCGAGCTCGCCGGCCCTGGCCTGGGGCACCGCGGCGTCGTCGCCGGCCGTCGTGACGCCACCCGCGGTCTTCTTCGCTGCCACCGTCCTGGCTCCTGTCTTCTCGGTCGCGGCCTTCCCGGCCGGGGCCTTCTTCGCCGGCGTCTTCTTCGCCGGGGTCTTCTTTGCGGAGGTCTTCTGCTCGGGGGCCGTGAGCGCGGCGGCCGGAGTGTCGTCGACGACCGCCCGACTCGCGGCCGTCTTCTTCGCCGTCGCGTTCTTCGCCGTCGCCTTCTTCGCGGCCGCCTTCTTGACGGCCGCCTTCTTCACGGCCGTCTTCTTCGCCGTCGCCTTCTTCGCGGCCGGGGCCTTCTTCGCCGCCGTCCTGACCGCCGTCTTGACCGCCTTCTCCGTCGTCTTCGTCGTCTTTCCGGCCGCCGCTTTCGTGGCCGCCGTCTTCTCCGCGGCGGTCTTCTTCGCCACCATGTCGCGGCCCCTTCACATTTTGTGATCTTGCTCGCGAATCGTGCTGGGACGATAAATCGGCCCAAGGTCCGCGGCAACGGGGCACGCCGCCCATTCCGCCCGCCCCGGCGCCGTGCCGGTCGGGTCTGACTCGGTTGTGCCCAGCTCCACGGCGGGTTATCCGCGCCACCGCTCCCCCACTTGGCCGCGGCGCAAGTCCGCGCCGAGCCGTGTGGCCATTCGGGTCACGGGGAGTCCCGCCGGAATACGGTCGGCCGGTGTCCGCTCCGCCCCGTACACTGGGCTGAGCGAAAGGCTTGGATGGGGACGAGTAGCGTCGTACGCAGCCATGAGCGACCCGGGGACGGTGCGAGCCCGGGGGCGTGCCCGATGTGAAGCATCACCCCGGAGCTGCCGGAAGAAAGCCGCCGGACCGTGAGGACCGTGCGGCGACTAGACCCGGCGTCGCGACCCCAATGAGGGGGCTCAGGGCGTCCGCGCCCGGGGCCAAGGAGGGTGGTACCGCGGGAGCACTGCTCTCGTCCCTCCGGACGGAAACGTGGCACATCCGCCGGAGGAAGATCGATGTCTTCGCAGTACCGCCAGGTACCCGCCCAGGTAGACCTGCCCGCGCTCGAGCACGCCGTGCTCGACTTCTGGCGCGAGAACAAGGTCTTCGCCAAGAGCCTCGAGCAGTCCGAGGGACGCCCCGAGTGGGTGTTCTACGAGGGCCCGCCGACGGCCAACGGCATGCCGGGCGCGCACCACATCGAGGCCCGCGTCTTCAAGGACGTCTTCCCGCGCTTCCGCACCATGCGCGGCTACCACGTGGCCCGCAAGGCCGGCTGGGACTGCCACGGCCTGCCGGTCGAGCTCGCCGTCGAGAAGGAGCTCGGCTTCTCCGGCAAGAAGGACATCGAGGCGTACGGCATCGCCGAGTTCAACGCCAAGTGCCGCGAGTCGGTGACCCGCCACACCGACGCCTTCGCCGAGCTGACGACCCGCATGGGCTACTGGGTCGACATGGACGACGCGTACCGCACCATGGACCCCTCGTACATCGAGTCGGTCTGGTGGTCGCTCAAGCAGATCTTCGACAAGGGCCTGCTCGTCCAGGACCACCGCGTCGCCCCCTGGTGCCCGCGCTGCGGCACCGGCCTGTCGGACCACGAGCTGGCGCAGGGCTACGAGACGGTCGTCGACCCGTCCGTCTTCGTCCGCTTCCCGCTGACCTCCGGCCCGCTCGCCGGCAAGGCCGCGCTCCTCGTCTGGACGACCACCCCGTGGACCCTGGTGTCCAACACGGCCGTCGCCGCCCACCCCGAGGTGACCTACGTCGTCGCCACCGACGGCGACGAGCGGCTGGTCGTCGCCGAGCCGCTGCTCGACAAGGCGCTCGGCGAGGGCTGGGTGACCACCGGCGAGTCCTTCACCGGCAAGGACATGGAGCGCTGGACGTACCAGCGCCCGTTCGAGCTGGTGGAGTTCCCCGACACCGCCCACTACGTCGTCAACGCCGAGTACGTGACGACCGAGGACGGCACGGGTCTGGTCCACCAGTCCCCCGCCTTCGGTGAGGACGACCTCAAGGTCTGCCGCGCCTACGGCCTGCCGGTCGTGAACCCGGTGCGCCCCGACGGCACCTTCGAGGAGGACGTGCCGCTGGTCGGCGGCGTCTTCTTCAAGAAGGCCGACGAGGCGCTCACCGCCGACCTGGACGCGCGCGGCCTGCTCTTCAAGCACATCGCGTACGAGCACAGCTACCCGCACTGCTGGCGCTGTCACACCGCGCTGCTCTACTACGCGCAGCCGTCCTGGTACATCCGCACGACCGCCGTGAAGGACCGTCTCCTCGAAGAGAACGAGAAGACGAACTGGTTCCCGGACTCGGTCAAGCACGGCCGCTTCGGCGACTGGCTGAACAACAACATCGACTGGGCGCTCTCCCGCAACCGCTACTGGGGCACCCCGCTGCCGATCTGGCGCTGCGCGGACGACCACCTGACGTGCGTGGGTTCGCGCGCCGAGCTCTCCGAGCTGACCGGCGCGGACCAGTCGGGCCTCGACCCGCACCGCCCGTTCATCGACGACGTCACCTTCACCTGCTCCGCCGCGGGCTGCTCCCTTGAGGCCGTCCGCGTCCCGGAGGTCATCGACGCCTGGTACGACTCGGGCTCGATGCCGTTCGCGCAGTACGGCTACCCGTATCAGAACAAGGAGCTGTTCGAGCAGCGCTACCCGGCGCAGTTCATCTCCGAGGCGATCGACCAGACCCGCGGCTGGTTCTACACGCTGATGGCCGTCGGCACGCTGGTCTTCGACAAGTCCTCGTACGAGAACGTGGTCTGCCTGGGCCACATCCTCGCCGAGGACGGCCGCAAGATGTCCAAGCACCTCGGCAACATCCTGCAGCCGATCCCGCTGATGGACCAGCACGGCGCCGACGCGGTCCGCTGGTTCATGGCGGCCGGCGGCTCGCCCTGGGCGGCGCGCCGCGTCGGCCACGGCACGATCCAGGAGGTCGTACGGAAGACCCTCCTCACCTACTGGAACACCGTCGCCTTCCAGGCGCTCTACGCCCGCACGTCCGGCTGGGCGCCGTCCGCCGCCGACCCGGCGCCGGCCGACCGCAGCGTCCTCGACAAGTGGCTGCTGTCCGAGCTGAACACGCTCGTCGCCGGCGTCACCGAGGCGATGGAGGCGTACGACACCCAGCGCGCCGGCAAGCTGCTCTCGGCGTTCGTCGACGACCTCTCCAACTGGTACGTGCGCCGCTCGCGCCGCCGCTTCTGGCAGGGCGACGCCTCCGCGCTCCGCACGCTGCACGACGTCGTCGAGACGGTCACGCGGCTGATGGCCCCGCTCACCCCGTTCATCACCGAGCGGGTGTGGCAGGACCTGGTGGTCCCGGTGACCCCCGAGGCCCCCGAGTCCGTCCACCTGTCCTCGTGGCCGGAGTCGGACGCCGCCCTGATCGACCCGGTCCTCTCCGAGCAGATGATCCTGGTCCGCCGCCTCGTCGAGCTCGGCCGCGCCACCCGCGCCGAGTCCGGCGTGAAGACCCGCCAGCCGCTGTCGCGCGCGCTGGTGGCGGCGACGGGCTTCGCGGACCTGAACGAGGAGCTCCAGGCGCAGATCACCGAGGAGCTGAACGTCTCCTCCCTGGCGTCCCTGTCGGAGGTCGGCGGCTCACTCGTCGACACGACGGCCAAGGCGAACTTCCGCGCCCTGGGCAAGCGTTTCGGCAAGGGCGTCCAGGACGTGGCGAAGGCGGTGGCGGCGGCCGACGCCGCGGCCCTCTCCCTCGCCCTCCGCTCCGGCGAGGCGTCCCTGGAGGTGAACGGCGAGACGATCGTCCTCACCCCCGAGGAGGTCATCATCACCGAGACCCCGCGCGAGGGCTGGTCGGTCGCCTCCGACTCCGGCGCCACGGTCGCCCTCGACCTGGAGATCACCCCGGAGCTCCGCAAGGCGGGCCTGGCCCGTGACGCGATCCGCCTGATCCAGGAGGCCCGCAAGAACAGCGGCCTCGACGTCGCGGACCGCATCGCGCTGCGCTGGACGTCCACGTCGGACGAGACGGTGGAGGCCCTGACGGCCCACGCCGCCCTCATCGCCGACGAGGTCCTGGCGACGGACCACGCCCAGGGCCCGGCCGACGACACGTACGGCACCCCCTTCGAGGACGAGGGCCTGTCCCTCACCTTCCGCCTCCGCAAGGCGTAGCGGCTACGACGAAGGGCCCGGCCTCCCGCGTGGGGGGCCGGGCCCTTCGCCGTACCCACAGAGCGAGGCCCCGTGCGTGGCGGGGGCTACACCGCACCGCCCATGACCGGGCGCCGCCCCCGCGGGTTGTGCCCACCCGTCCCGCCCTGCGGGACAAATGCCCACAACGGTACGAGAAGAGGCCCTCGGCACCGGTGCTACGGCCTGCGACGCAAAGCGGCCGCCCCTCGCCCCCGTGGCGCAAAGCCACCGCGCCTCCGGGGGCCGGGGGCCACCCCGCGACGCGAAGCCGCCGCCCCTTCCGAACCCGCGGCGCAAGGCCGCCGCGCCCCCGGGGGCCGTGGACTACCCCGCGGCGCGAAGCCCGCGCCTCCAGGGCCGGGGTCAAACCCCGCGGCGCGAAGCCGACCGCACCCCCGGAGCCGGGGCCACGACCCCGCGGCGCGAAGCTGCCGCCCTCGGGGGTTCGGGGCGCAGCCCCGGTTTCGGGAAGGGGCGGGGTGGGGGAAGGAGCTCGCCGCAGGCGCAGCCCGCCCGTGCCCGACGCAACGGCCCGGCGCGAAGCCACCGCACGCCGAAGGGCCGGGCCCCGGGGAAACCCGGGGCCCGGCCCTTCAGGACTGCCGACGACGGCTCACGCGCTCACCACGCGTAGACCCGCCCCCTCAGTTGTCGTCCTCGTCGATCAGGAACCCGCGCATCGGCGCCGGCGCCTGCTGCATCGGCTGCGGGGCCTGGGGACGGACCGGGGCCATGGGCTGGGTCATGGCCGGGGTCATCTGCTGCTGGCCGCCGTAGGACGGGGCGCCGCCCATCGTCGCGTTGCCACCGTAGGACGGGGCACCGGCGCCGGCCGGGGCCATCGACGGGGACGGCGGCAGGGACGCGGTCGCCGGGGTCCGCGGCGGGGCCAGCGAGTCGTCCGCCTGGGAGTCCAGCTGACGCAGCTGGGACTCCAGGTAGGACTTCAGGCGGGTCCGGTACTCACGCTCGAAGCCCCGCAGGTCCTCGACCTTGCGCTCGAGGGTGGCGCGAGCGGACTCGAGCGAGCCCATCGCGACGCGGTGCTTCTCCTGCGCGTCCCGCTCCAGCGCGTCGGCCTTGGCGCGGGCGTCCCGCTCCAGGCCCTCGGCGCGCGAGCGCGCCTCGCCGACGATCTTGTTGGCCTCGGAACGGGCCTCCGCGATCGCCTGGTCGGCGGTCTGCTGCGCGAGCGAGAGGACGCGCGCGGCGCTGTCGCCACCGGGGGCCTGCGGCGCCTGCGGCTGCATCGGCTGCTGCTGCGGGTGACCCATGGGGCCGCCCTGCATGGGGCCACCCTGCATCGGGCCGGGGCCCATCGGGCCGCCCTGCATCGGGCCGGGGCCCATCGGGCCGCCCTGCATGGGGCCACCCTGCATGGGGCCGGCGGGCAGCGCGGGCGCACCGGACGGCAGCTGCGGCGGGCCCATCTGCGGCTGCTGCTGGGCCGGCGGTCCGGATATGGCGGCGGGCACGGGAGCGCCGGGTCCGACGGGACGGTCCTGCGGCTCCGGCGGCTTGCGCATGCCCTGCTGCTGGTTCTGCGCGGCGGCACGGGTCGCCGCGGCCAGCTTGGCGCGCAGGTCCTCGTTCTCGCGGAGCAGTCGGGTCAGTTCGGCTTCGACCTCGTCGAGGAAGGCATCGACCTCGTCCTCGTCATAGCCTTCTCGAAGGCGGACGGTCGTGAACTGCTTGTTCCGCACGTCCTCGGGGGTCAGCGGCATCTCTTCTTCACCTCTACGTAGTCGTCGGCAGTCGGCAAGACCGTATCGTCCACATTCACCTCACTCACCCCGCGAAACCGCGCACGACGGAGATCAGGATGTAGACGATGATCATCAGAACGAAGAAGGACAGGTCGAGTGCCACGCCCCCGAGGCGCAGCGGCGGGATGAGCCGCCGCAGCAGCTTGAGCGGTGGATCGGTGACAGTGTAGGTGGCCTCAAGGACGACCACCATCGCCTTCCCGGGTTGCCACGACCGGGCGAACTGGAAGACGTAGTCCATGACCAGCCGGAAGATCAGGAGGACGAGGAAGCACATCAGCGCGATGTAGACCACCTGCAGTGCGACGCCCATCCCGCGGTTCCCTCTCCCCTGGCTCTCGTGCTCTCACTTGTCCGGCCGCCCTCTGCGGCCGGGCCTTCTCGGTCTCGTTCTTTCAGCTCTGGTTGAAGAATCCGCCCTCAGCAATGCGGGCCTTGTCCTCCGCCGTGACATCGACGTTAGCAGGCGACAACAGGAACACCTTCTGCGTCACGCGCTCAATGCTGCCATGGAGACCGAAGACGAGTCCGGCGGCAAAGTCGACAAGTCGCTTCGCGTCGGTGTCGTCCATCTCCGTGAGATTCATGATCACCGGGGTGCCCTCGCGGAAGTGTTCCCCGATGGTACGGGCCTCGTTGTAGGTCCGCGGGTGCAGCGTGGTGATGCGGTAAGGCTCCCGCTCGGACACGACCTTGGGCATGATCACCGGTGCGTTCTTCTCCAGGCTCGGGCGTTCGGGTGTGATGGATGCCACGGGGGCAATTCGGGCCGGACGCCCGCTCTCGGCGGGTACCGGGACAGAATGGGACACCGGTTCGCGGGGCGCCGGCGGCGTCACCACGCGCACCGGCTCCTCCCGCTCCACCTGCCGCGGCGGCTGGTGGTGGCGCCGGTCCCGCTCGGGCTCCGGCTCCAGCTCGGGTTCGAAGTCGTCGTCGGGGTCGAACCCCCGGCCGTCGTAGCCATCGTCCTCCACGAGGCCGAGGTAGACCGCCATCTTGCGCATCGCGCCGGCCATATCTCCGCATCCTCCGCTCTGTGGTGGATCGCCCTTACCGAATGTCGCAGTGTCACCAAGTGCCCGCGATCCACGGGTCCTCCGCCCCTCGGCGGAATGACCATATTTTCTGCTGTGGTCCGACCTGCTTCGCGACGTTACCCGAGCTTCGGGCGGACTCCGAGTACCGCCGTACCGATGCGCACGTGTGTCGCTCCGGCCGCCACGGCCTCTTCGAGGTCCGCACTCATCCCTGCTGACACCATGTTCGCAGCAGGACGGGTCGTGCGCAGGTGAGTCGACAAATCCATCAGCCGCTCGAAGGCGGCCTGTTGCCGGCCCGCGAACGGACCGGCCAGCGGTGCGACGGTCATCAGCCCGTCGCACCTCAGTCCGGGAGCGGCGTCGATCGCCGCCGCCAACTCCTCGATCCCGTCCGGGGCCACCCCGCCGCGGTCGCCGCGGTGGCCGGACTCGGCGTCGAGGGCGACCTGGACCAGGCAGCCGAGCTCGCGCTCCGCCTTCTCCGCGGCGGCGGAGAGGGCGGAAACGAGCTTCAAACGGTCCACGGACTGCACCACATCGGCATAACCCACCACGGAACGGACCTTGTTCGTCTGCAACTGGCCCACGAAGTGCCAGGTCAGATCCAGGTCCGCGCACGCGGCGGCCTTCGGGGCGGCGTCCTGGTCGCGGTTCTCCGCCACGTGCCGCACACCGAGTTCGTGCAGAAGTCTCACGTCGCTCGCCGGGTAGGTCTTGGTGACCACGATCAGGGTCACGTCCTCCCGCTCCCGCCCGGCGGCGGCGCACGCGGCGGCGATGCGCTCCTCCACCTGGGCGAGGTTCGCGGCCAGTTCCGACTTGCGGTCCGTCATCAGTTCTTTCCTGCCGGGGGTCCGGGGGTCGCCCCCCGGGTGGGCACAGTCGCCAACCAGACATATCCCGCGAGTCGCCCCGTGGTGCGGTCGCGGCGGTACGAGTAGTGGTCGCCGGACTCCAGGGTGCAGACCCCGGCGTCCGCGACGTCCGTCACCCCGAGCCGCGCCAACTGGGCGCGCACTCCGGCGGCGACGTCGACCGCGGGGGTGCCCCAGCTCGTCTCTGCGTACGCGGCCGGTTCGACCGCGGCGACCTCGGCACGCATCGCCTCGGGCACCTCGTAGCAGCGCCCGCAGACGGCGGGGCCGGTGCGGGCGGTGATCCGGGCGGGGTCGGCGCCGAGTTCGACCATCCGCTTCACCGCCGCCGGGACGACCCCGGCGACCATCCCGGGCCGCCCGGCGTGGGCGGCGGCGACGACCCCGGCGACGGGGTCGGCGAGCAGGACGGGCACGCAGTCCGCGGTGAGCACGGCGAGCGCGAGGCCCCGGCGGGTGGTGACGACGGCGTCCACGGACGGGACGGCGTCGCCGGTGCCGGACCAGGGTCCGTCGACCTCGGCGACATCGGCGCCGTGCACCTGGTTCATCCAGACGACGTGCGCCGGGTCGAGCCCGAGTTCGGCGGCGGCCCGCGCCCGGTTGGCGCGGACGGCCTCGGGGGCGTCGCCCACGGCGCCGCCGAGGTTGAGCTCCTCGTACGGAACGGCGCTCACTCCGCCCCACCGGTCGGTGAAGGCGAAGTGCGCGCCGCTCGTGTCGTAACGCTGCCCTATCAAGGCGTCACTTCAGGAAGTCCGGGACATCCAGCTCTTCGGCCTGGGTGTCCGGGTACGGGCGGGCCGGCGGCACCACCGGCGGGGCGGGCGGCAGCGGGGTCTCGCTGACCGGCGCCGGCTCGACCGGGGCGGCCGGCTCCTCGCGCGGGGTCACCGTGCCCAGGCCGCCCAGCGGGCGGGAGGTCTCGGCGAGACGGGGAGCCGGGGCGGGCTCCTCGCGCTTGGCGGAGGCCGAGCCGATGATGTTGTCGCGGCGGGCCGGCGGCTGGCCGCCGTCGAAGCCGGCCGCGATGACGGTGACCCGGACCTCGTCGCCGAGCGCGTCGTCGATGACGGCGCCGAAGATGATGTTGGCCTCCGGGTGGGCGGCCTCGCTCACCAGCTGCGCGGCCTCGTTGATCTCGAAGAGACCGAGGTCGCTGCCGCCGGAGATGGAGAGCAGCACACCGCGGGCGCCGTCGATGGACGCCTCCAGGAGCGGCGAGGAGATCGCCATCTCCGCGGCGGCCACCGCGCGGTCGTCGCCGCGGGCGGAGCCGATGCCCATGAGGGCCGAACCGGCCTCGGACATGACCGACTTGACGTCGGCGAAGTCGAGGTTGATCAGACCGGGGGTGGTGATGAGGTCGGTGATGCCCTGGACACCGCTGAGGAGCACCTGGTCGGCCGACTTGAAGGCGTCGAGCACGGAGACCTGGCGGTCCGAGATCGAGAGCAGTCGGTCGTTCGGGATGACGATGAGGGTGTCGACCTCTTCGCGGAGCTCGGCGATGCCGTCCTCCGCCTGGTTGGCGCGCCGGCGGCCCTCGAAGGTGAACGGGCGGGTGACCACACCGATCGTCAGGGCGCCGAGCGAGCGCGCGATGTTGGCGACGACGGGCGCGCCGCCGGTGCCGGTGCCGCCGCCCTCGCCGGCGGTGACGAAGACCATGTCGGCCCCCTTGAGGACCTCCTCGATCTCCTCGCGGTGGTCCTCTGCCGCCTTGCGGCCGACTGCCGGGTTGGCCCCGGCCCCGAGGCCACGGGTGAGTTCACGGCCGACGTCGAGCTTGACGTCGGCGTCGCTCATCAACAGCGCCTGCGCGTCGGTGTTGATGGCGATGAACTCGACGCCCTTGAGACCGACCTCGATCATTCGGTTGATGGCATTGACACCACCGCCGCCGACACCGATGACCTTGATGACTGCGAGGTAGTTCTGCGGTGCTGCCACGTCGAAGGCCTCTCGCCTCGAGTTACGTGTCGCCGCTTCGCGGTGGTAGCGCGTCGCGGCGACGGATGCCGATGGGGACGGTCCGAAACGCCGACCCAAACCCTAACGTTGAAGTTTAGGGTTACCAGTGTCCCTGTTCCTTGGACTCTTCCGAACAGGACACTAAGTCGACAAGTGGCGCACGTTCAACGAACACGCCGAACCTCCCGTTTTTCTTTTCACCCTATGTGATCACCCGTAGCCCTGGCCAACCAGGGGCCTGGCCTGCGCCGATGGGCGTCAACTCCGGGACGAAGCGGGCGCGGTGGGGGCACTTACATCGAAGTGCCCCGCTTTGGGAGTCGCTTTCATCAGAGCGGTGAGAACACGGGCCTTGACCGGGCCGTCCTCCCCGCTGCCCCAGAGGACGGTGCGGCCCTCGCCGAGCTCCAGGGTGATGGAGTCGAACGAGGTGATCCGGACGACACGGACGTCTTGGGCGATTTTCTCCGGGAGTTCGCCCGTCACGCCTACCGCGACCGTGAGGAGCCGCTGCGCGTCGAAGCGGCGCAGGCTCGGGGAGCCGGCGACGTCGAGGACGAGCCTGGGTACGCCGCGGGGCGGCGTGGCGACGGTGGCGAACCGCACACCGCCGGAGTCCACTTCGATGAACTTTCCGCCGTTTTCGAGGAGAAGGACCGGCCGACGTTCCGTCACTTTCAGACCGATTCCGTGCGGCCACGACCGTACGACGTCCACGCTGTCGATCCGTGGCAGCTCCCGGCGCAGCCGGGCCTCGATGCCGTCGGTGTCGACCGAGACCAGCGGCGCGCCGAGCGGTACGGCCGCGACACGCTCGACCTGTTCCGGGGTGAGCACCTCCGTACCGGAGGTGCTCACCTTCTCGACCCGGAACCAGGTGGAGCCGTACAGCGCCCAGATGCCGCCGGCGAGCAGGGCGACACCGGCGAGACCGAGCAGGAGAGCACGCGGGCCGGGCACCCGGAGGTTCCGGGCGCCCGGTCGGGACGGCTGCCGCGAGGAGCCCTCGGACCTCTTGCTCGCGCTCTTCCCTGCCACGTCTCTCCTCGCCGTGGGCACCGCTGTCGCCTAGTGGCGGGCGGCGATCGCCTCGTACACCATGCCGACGAGCAGGTCGTCGGCGTCCCGGCGGCCGAACTCGGCGGCGGCGCGGGACATCTCGTACAGCCGGTGCGGGTCGGCGAGCACGGGCAGGACGTTGGACTGCACCCACTGCGGCGACAGCTCCGCGTCGTCGACGAGGAGGCCACCGCCGGCCTTGACCACCGGCTGGGCGTTGAGCCGCTGTTCGCCGTTGCCGATGGGCAGCGGGACATAGGCGGCCGGAAGCCCGACGGCGGAGAGCTCGGCGACGGTCATCGCGCCCGCGCGGCAGAGCATCATGTCGGCGGCGGCGTACGCGAGGTCCATCCGGTCCACGTACGGTACCGGCACGTACGGCGGCATTCCGGGCATGTTGTCGACACGCGGCAGTTCGTTCTTCGGGCCGACCGCGTGCAGGATCTGGATGCCGGAGCGCTGGAGCACCGGGGCGATCTGCTGGATCACCTCGTTGAGCCGGCGTGCGCCCTGGGAGCCGCCGGAGACCAGCAGGGTCGGCAGGTTGGGGTCGAGGCCGAAGGCGGCGCGCGCCTCGGGGCGGACCCGGGCCCGGTCGAGGGTCGCGATGGAGTGCCGCAGCGGGATGCCGATGTAACGGGCGTTGCGGAGCTTGGAGTCCGGGGTCGCGACGGCGACCCCGGCCGCGTACCGCGAGCCGATCTTGTTGGCCAGGCCGGGCCGGGCGTTGGCCTCGTGGACCACGATCGGCACGCCGAGCCGCTTGGCGGCCAGATAGCCCGGCAGCGCCACGTAGCCGCCGAAGCCGACCACGCAGTCCGCCTTGGTGCGCTCCAGGACCTGCTCGGCGGCCTTGATGGTGCCGCGCAGCCGCCCGGGGACGGTGATCAGCTCGGGCGTGGGCTTGCGGGGCAGCGGCACGGCGGGGATGAGCGCCAGCTCGTAGCCCCGCTCGGGGACCAGCCGGGTCTCCAGGCCCTTCTCCGTGCCCAGCGCCGTGATGCCCACGGTGGGGTCCTGCCTGCGCAGGGCATCCGCGAGGGCGAGCGCGGGCTCGATGTGACCGGCGGTACCTCCGCCGGCGAGTACGACATGCACCGAAATTCACCGCTCTCCGGACGGACGCTTCTTGACGCGCCGTCGCATCGACTTCCATCTCCCCCCGGCCCGCTTGCCCCAGCCGGGGCGGCGCATGGCCAGGGCCGCTTTCGCGGCGGGCTCCTGTCTCGCGAAGGCGATGAGCAGCCCGACGGCGAACATGGTCGGCAGCAGGGCCGACCCCCCGTACGAGAACAGCGGGAGCGGGACTCCGGCGATCGGCAGCAGACCGAGCACCGCACCGATGTTGATCACGGCCTGCGCCGTGATCCAGGTGGTCACGCCTCCCGCGGCATACCTGACGAAGGGGTCCTCCGTGCCTCCGGCCACGCGGATACCCGCATAGCCTAGAGCCGCGAACAGGGCCAGTACCGACAGCGTCCCCGCCAGACCCAGTTCCTCCCCGGTGACGGCGAAGATGAAGTCGGTGTGCGCTTCGGGGAGTTGACCCCATTTTTCCACACTCGCCCCGAGGCCGGAACCGAACCATCCGCCCGAGGCCAGAGCATAGATTCCGTGCGCGGCCTGCCAGCACGGGTCGCCCGCGCCGCCCGGGTCGCTGGCGCCGAGGCAGCCGAAGCGTTCCAACCGGTGCGGGCTGGTCTTGATCAGGAGCCCGCCGATCGCGGCGGCGACGCCGAGCACGCCGACGAAGAGCCGGGTGGGCGCGCCGGCGGTCCACAGCAGGCCGAACAGGATCGCCGTGAGGATGATCGCCGTGCCCATGTCACCGCCCAGCATGATCAGACCAAGCAGCAGAAACGTTCCGGGCACCAGCGGGACCAGCATGTGCTTCCACTGCGTGAGCAGCTTCATGTCCTGCTTGCGGGCCAGCAGATCGGCGCCCCACAGGATCAGCGCCAGCTTGCCGAACTCGCTGGGCTGGAGCATGAAGGGGCCGCCCAGCGAGATCCAGTTCTGGTTGCCGCCGACCGAGACCCCTATCCCGGGGATCTGGACCAGCACCATCAGGAAGATCGCCCCGACCAGGATCGGGTAGGCGAGCGCCCGGTGCAGCTTCACCGGGATCCGGGAGGCCGCCAGGAGCAGCCCGCCGCCGATCAGCGCGGCGAGGAACTGCTTGCGGAAGAAGTAGGAGGGCACCAGGTCGTAGCGGAGCGCCGTGATCATCGAGGCGGAGTAGACCATCACCAGGCCGAGCGCGGTGATGAGCAGTCCGGCGCCGACGATCACGTAGTACGCGGTCAGCGGCCGGTCCCAGGCCCGGCGGGCCCGTTCGTACAGCCCCCGCGGCCCGCCCGGACGCCGGCTGCGCGACGCCGCGGGGGCGGGCCGGCCGCCCCCGCGTGCGGTGGCGGCCTTTCGCGGCCCGGCGGTTCTGCTCGGCATGGTCGCTGTCCCCTCCAGTCGTGCCCGGCCCGCGGCCGGGACCCTTCCGCTGGTCAGGTCAGGCGCGCCCGGTGGCGGCGAGCGTGCGGACGGCGTCCGCGAAGGCGTCGCCCCGCTTGTTGTAGTTGGTGAACATGTCCATCGACGCACAGGCCGGGGCCAGCAGGACCGTGTCCCCCGGCTGGGCGAGCGCAGCCGCCTCCTGCACCGCCGCGGACATCGCCCCAGTGTCGGTCCGGTCGAGGTCCACCACCGGGACCTCCGGGGCGTGTCGCGTCAGGGCTTCGCGGATCAGCGCGCGGTCCTGGCCGATCAGGACGACGCCGCGCAGCCGCTTGGCCGACTTCTGCACCAGCTCGTCGAAGGTCGCGCCCTTGGCGAGGCCGCCGGCGATCCAGACGATCGGGTCGTAGGCCGCCAACGAGGCTTCCGCGGCGTGGGTGTTGGTGGCCTTGGAGTCGTCGACGTACGCGACGCCCTCGATCTCCTCGACCAGTTCGATGCGGTGCGGGTCGGGCCGGAAGGCCCGCAGCCCGTCCCGTACGGCCTTCGGCTCGACGCCGAAGGCGCGGGCGAGGGCGGCCGCGGCGAGCGCGTTGGCGATGTTGTGCGGGGCCGGCGGCTGGACGTCGGAGACCTCGGCGAGCTCCTGGGCGTTCTTCTGCCGGTTCTCGACGAAGGCCCGGTCGACGAGGATGCCCTCGACGACGCCGAGCTGGGAGGGGCCGGGGGTGCCGAGGGTGAAGCCGATCGCGCGGCAGCCCTCCTCGACGTCGGCCTCGCGGACCAGGTCCTCGGTGACCTGGTCGGCCACGTTGTAGACGCAGGCGACCTGGTTGCCCTCGTAGACGCGGCCCTTGTCGGCGGCGTACGCCTCCATGGAGCCGTGCCAGTCGAGGTGGTCGGGCGCGAGGTTGAGCACGGCGGCCGAGTGGGCGCGCAGGGACGGCGCCCAGTGCAGCTGGTAGCTGGACAGCTCGACGGCGAGGACGTCGTACCGCTCCTCGCCGAGGACGGCGTCGAGCAGCGAGACCCCGATGTTGCCGACGGCGGCCGTCTTCAGGCCGGCCGCCTCCAGGATGGAGGCGAGCATCCGTACGGTCGTGGTCTTGCCGTTGGTGCCGGTGACCGCGAGCCAGGGCGCCGCGTCGGGGCCGCGCAGGCGCCAGGCCAGCTCGACGTCGCCCCAGACCTCCACGCCCGCCTCGGCGGCGGCCAGGAAGAGCGGCTTGTCGGGCTGCCAGCCCGGCGCGGTCACGACGAGCTCGGTGCCGGGCGGCAGGGTCGCCCCGTCGCCGAGGCGGACGGTGATGCCTTCCGCCTCCAGCTCGGCCGCCTGGGCCCGGGAGCGCTCGTCGTCGCCGTCGTTGACGACCGTGACGACCGCGCCCAGGCCGTGCAGCGCGCGGGCGGCCGGGATGCCGCTCACGCCCAGTCCGGCGACGGTGACCTTCTTGCCCTGCCAGTCCAGCTGTTCGCTCACTTTTCGGATGCCCATCCCGCGTAGAAGAGGCCCAGGCCGACGATGACGTAGATGCCCTGGATGATCCAGAACCGGACGACGACCAGGACCTCGGACCACCCCTTGAGTTCGAAGTGGTGCTGGAGGGGCGCCATCCGGAAGACGCGCTTGCCCGTCATCTTGAAGGAGCCGACCTGGATGACCACGGACATCGTGATCATCACGAACAGGCCGCCCAGGAGGGCGAGCAGCAGCTCCGTACGGGAGCAGATGGCGAGACCGGCGAGCGCGCCGCCGAGGGCCAGCGAGCCGGTGTCACCCATGAAGATCTTGGCGGGCGAGGTGTTCCACCACAGGAAGCCGAAGCAGGCGCCCATCAGCGCGGAGGCGACGACCGCGAGGTCGAGCGGGTCGCGTACCTCGAAGCAGGCGTTCGGGTTCGTCAGGGTCATGGCGTTGGCGCACGACTCCTGGAACTGCCACAGACCGATGAAGGTGTAGGCGCCGAAGACCATCACCGACGCGCCGGTGGCCAGGCCGTCCAGACCGTCCGTCAGGTTCACGCCGTTGGACATGGCCAGGATCATGAAGAGCGCCCAGACCACGAAGAGCACCGGGCCGATGGACCAGCCGAAGTCGGCGATGAAGGACAGCCGGGTCGAGGCCGGAGTCAGGCCGCGCAGGTCGGCGAACTGCAGCGAGAGCACGGCGAAGGCGATGCCGACGATCAGCTGGCCGGCCATCTTCGCCTTGGCCCGCAGGCCCAGCGAACGCTGCTTGACGATCTTGATGTAGTCGTCGAGGAAGCCGACCAGGCCCATGCCGGCCATCAGGAACAGCACCAGGACGCCCGAGTACGTCGGGTCCTCGCCGGTGATGACCTTGGCCAGGGCGTACGCGATGAGGGTGGCCAGGATGAAGGAGATGCCGCCCATGGTGGGCGTGCCCTTCTTGCCGGCGTGGCCGCGCGGGCCGTCGTCGCGGATGAACTGGCCGTATCCCTTGCGGGCGAGCAGCTTGATGAGCAGCGGGGTGCCGATGAGGGTCAGGAAGAGCCCGATGGCCCCCGCGAAGAGGATCTGCCTCATCGGCCGGCGACCTCACCCTCGCCGGTGTTCTCGAGCAGTGCCAGGGCGACCCGCTCCAGACCGACCGACCTGGATGCCTTCACCAGGACGATGTCCCCCGGCCGCAGCTCACTGCGCAGCAGGTCGACCGCCGCCTGCGCGTCGGACACGTGCACCGACTCCTCACCCCACGAACCCTCGTTATAGGCGCCCAGTTGCAGCCAGGACGCTTCCCTGTCCCCGACCGCCACGAGCTTGCTGACGTTGAGCCGGACGGCGAGCCGTCCGACCGCGTCGTGCTCGGCGAGCGACTCGTCACCGAGCTCGGCCATCTTGCCGAGCACCGCCCACGTACGGGAGCCCCCGGTCTGTGCAGACCTGCCCATGGCCGCGAGCGCGCGCAGAGCGGCTCGCATGGACTCGGGGTTCGCGTTGTAGGCGTCGTTGACGATCGTCACGCCGTCCGGACGCTCGGTGACCTCCATGCGCCAGCGCGACAGGGTGCCTGCCTCGGAGAGCGCGGTGGCGATCTCCTCGGCGGCCATGCCCAGCTCATGGGCGACGGCGGCCGCGGCGAGCGCGTTCGACACGTGGTGCTCACCGTACAGGCGCAAGGTCACGTCACTGCACCCGGTGGGTGTGTGAAGCCTGAAAGAGGGCTGTCCGTTCTCTGTGAGCCGGACATTCTCGGCACGTACGGCCGCTTCGTCCGCTTCTCCGAACAGGGTCACCTTGGCCTTGGTGCGTGCGGCCATGGCGCGTACGAGGGGGTCGTCGGCGTTGAGGACGGCGACGCCGCCGTCCTCGGCGGCCGGCAGGGACTCGACCAGCTCGCCCTTGGCCTGGGCGATCTGCTCGCGGCCGCCGAACTCGCCGATGTGCGCGGAGCCCACGTTGAGGACGAGGCCGATGCGCGGCGGGGTGAGTCCGGTGAGGTAGCGGATGTGGCCGATTCCGCGCGCGCCCATCTCCAGGACGAGGTGGCGGGTGCCGGCGTCGGCGGTGAGCGCGGTGAGCGGCAGGCCGATCTCGTTGTTGAGGGAGCCCGGCGTCCACACGGTGGGCGCGTGGCGCTGCAGGACCTGGGCGATCAGGTCCTTGGTGGAGGTCTTGCCGGCCGAGCCGGTGAGCGCGACGACATCGGTGCCGAGGCGTTCGACGACGGTACGGGCGAGGGCGCCGAGCGCCGTCTGGACGTCGGGGACGACGAGGGCGGGCACGCCGACGGGGCGGGCGGCGAGCACGGCGACCGCGCCGGCCTGGACGGCGCGCTCCGCGTAGTCGTGGCCGTCGACGTTCTCGCCGGCGAAGGCGACGAAGAGACTGCCGGGCTCGACCGCGCGGGAGTCGATGACGACGGAACCGGTGACCTGGACGGTCGGATCCGGTATGTCGTGCGGCTGCCCGCCGACGATTTCGGCGATCTCGGCGAGGGAGAGGGCGATCACTGCTTCATCCCTGACTGTTCTGGTGACGGTGTGCGTCCTGCTGGCTCTGGCGGCTGAGAATCGCCTCGCGCAGGACCTGACGGTCGTCGAAGGGGCGTACCACGCCGGCGGTCTCCTGGCCCTGCTCGTGGCCCTTGCCGGCGACCAGGACGGTGTCGCCCGGCTCGGCGCGGGCCACTGCGGCGGCGATGGCGGCCGCGCGGTCGGCGTCGACCAGGACCTCGCCGCGCTGGTACGCGGGCACCTCGGCGGCGCCTTCGAGCATCGCGGTGAGGATCGCGAGCGGGTCCTCGGAGCGCGGGTTGTCCGAGGTGAGGACGGCGGTGTCGGCGAGCCGGGCCGCGGCGGCACCCATCGGGCCGCGTTTGGTGGTGTCGCGGTCGCCGCCGCAGCCGATGACGACGTGCAGCTTGCCGCGGGTGACCTCGCGCAGCGAGCGGAGGACCGATTCGACGGCGTCCGTCTTGTGCGCGTAGTCGACGACGGCGAGGTACGGCTGGCCCGCGTCGACCTTCTCCAGGCGCCCGGGCACGCCGGGGACGGCGGCGACGCCGTCGGCGGCGGTCCGCGGGTCGATCCCGGCGACGGCGAGGGTGACGATCGCGGCGAGGGTGTTGGCCACGTTGAACGGGCCGGGCAGCGGCGCGGTCGCGGGGAATCGCTCGCCGTCCGGGCCGACGACCGTGAAGGTGGAGTCGGCGGCGCCGGTGACGACGTCCTCGGCACGCCAGTCGGCGTTCGGGTCCCCGGCGGCGGAGAAGGTGACGACCGGGACGGAGGCCTCCTTGGCGAGCCGGCGGCCGTGCTCGTCGTCGAGGTTCACCACGCCGCGCCTGCTGCGCTCGGGGGTGAACAGCCGCGCCTTGGCCTGGAAGTAGTCCTCCATGTCGGAGTGGAACTCCATGTGCTCCGGGCTCAGGTTGTTGAAGACGGCGACGTCGAAGACGCAGCCGTCGACCCGGCCGAGCACGAGCGCGTGGCTGGAGACCTCCATGGCGACGGCCTCGACGCCGCGTTCGCGCATGACGGCGAACAGGGCCTGGAGGTCGGTGGCTTCGGGAGTGGTGCGCTCGGACTTGATGCGCTCGTCGCCGATGCGCATCTCGACGGTGCCGACCAGACCGGTGGCCTTGCCCGCGCCGCGCAGCCCGCCTTCGACGAGGTAGGCGGTGGTGGTCTTGCCGGAGGTGCCGGTGATGCCGATCTGCAGCAGCTCCGCGCCGGGGCGGCCGTAGATCTCCGCGGCCAGCTCGCCCATCCGGCCGCGCGGGTCCTCGACGACCAGGACCGGCAGGCCGGTCGCGGCGGCGCGGTCGGCACCGGCCGGGTCGGTCAGGACGGCGGCGGCGCCGAGCCCGGCGGCCTGGGCGACGAAGTCGGCGCCGTGCGCGCGGGCGCCGGGCAGGGCCGCGTAGAGGTCGCCGGGGCGGACCGCCCGCGAGTCGTGCGTGATGCCCGAGACGTCGACATCCCTGTCGGAGCGGCCGGAGCCGCCGGAGGTCTCGGTGCCGAGCCGCGCGGCGAGCTCGCCCAGGGGTGTGGGGCGGACCCGCTCCGGGCGGGGCGGGGTGGTTCGGTACTGATCAGCGTGTGGCACGGCGGTGAGCGTACCGGGCGCACCCTGCGCAGGGCTAAATCGAGCCGTTGCGTCGCTGGAGTTCGAATTCCGGTTCCCGGAATCTTGGGTGATCGTTCTCACTGGTGCTCCCGGAGTTTCACGCGGTGTTACGACTTTCGCGGTCGGACGGTCATGGCTTGAACGTCACCGGAAGCCGGGCGGGCTGGCTGCCGGTCGGCGGGATGTGCAGGGTCTTGAGGGCGAACTCCATCACCTTCTTGTAGATGGGTCCGCAGATCTGGCCGCCGAAGTAGCTGCCCTTGGTGGGGTTCTGGATGGCGCAGTAGACGGCGATGCGGGGCTGGTCGGCCGGCGCGAAGCCGGCGAAGGACGCGGTGTAGCCCTTGTAGCGGCCGAGTTCGGGGTCGACGCGGTTGGCGGTGCCGGTCTTGCCGGCCACCCGGTAGCCGGGGATGGCGGCCTTGGTTCCGGTGCCCTCCTCGTCGTCGACGACCGACTCCAGCATCTGGGCCAGGGTCTTGGCGGTCTTCTCGCTGATGACCCGGCTCTCCTTGGGCGCGGGCGCCGGGGTGAAGCGCCCGTCCGGTCCCTTGGTGCCGCGGACCAGGGTCGGCTCGATCCGTACGCCTCCGTTGGCGATGGTCGAGTAGACGGAGGCGGCCTGCATGGCGTTGATGGACAGGCCCTGGCCGAACGGGATCGTGTACTGCTGCGAGGTCGACCAGTCCTGCGGCTTGGCGAGGATGCCGGGGGTCTCGCCCGGGTAGTCGAGCCCGGTGGGGCTGCCGATGCCGAACCTGCGCAGGTAGTCGTAGAGCACCTGGTTCGACTCGGCCTGCGTCTTGCCCAGCTGGCCGGTGGCGAGGATGGTGCCGATGTTGCTGGACCTGGCCAGGACGCCGTTGAGGGTCAGGTACCAGGTGATGTGGTCGACGTCGTCGCTGAACAGGCGGTCGCCGCGGTGCAGCCGGTTGGGCACGGTGACATGGGTGTCGGGGGCGGCGGCGCCCTCCTCCAGGACGGCGGCCATGGACATGACCTTGCTGGTGGAGCCGGGCTCGTAGGCGTCCTGGAGGGCGGCGTTGCCCATGGCGGTGGCGTTGGCCTGGGAGAGGTCGTTGGGGTCGAAGCCGGGGGCGTTGGCCATGGCCAGGACCTCGCCGGTGCGGGTGTCCTGGACGATGACGTAGCCGCGGTCGGCCTTCGACTTGCGGACCTGGTCGGTGATGGCCTGCTGGGCGGCCCACTGGATGTCCCGGTCGATGGTCAGCTCGATGGTCGAGCCGGGGACGGCCGGGGTGCCCTGGGAGCCCACCGTGGGCACCCGGCGCCCGCCCGACTGGGCGAAGCGGATCTTGCCGTCCTGGCCGGCCAGCTCCTTGTCGAGCATGGACTCGATGCCGCCGGCGCCGCGGCCCTCGGCGTTGACGTAGCCCAGTATCCCGGCGGCCAGCTCCCCGTTCGGGTACACCCGCTTGGTGACCGGCTCGCTGAGGATGCCGCCGAGCAGGTTGACGCCGTTGCCGCCGTGGGCGGGCGCGGCCTTCTGCTCGTAGACCTTCTTCAGGTCCTTGATCTGGTTCCAGACCTGCGGGGTCTGCTTGCGGGCGAGCACGGCGTAACGCGACTTGGGGGTGCGCAGCTTCCTGGCGAGCTCGGCCGGCTCCTTGCCGAGGATGGGAGCGAGCAGCGCCGCCGCCTGCTCCGGCGCGTCGGCGAGCTTGGCTTCCTCGGGCGTGAAGAGCTTGGGGTCGGCGGTGATGTCGTACGCGTCGACGCTGGCGGCCAGCGCGATGCCGGCCCGGTCGGTGATCTCACCGCGGTCGGCGGTCAGGGTGTATTCGAGGTAGCGGTGCTTCTCCGCCTTGGCGGCGTACGCGGAGGCGTCCACGGCCTGCACCTGGAGCAGCCGCACCACGAAGACCAGCATGACCAGGGTGAGGCCCAGGGAGATCAGCCGCAGCCGGGGCTTGGGGCTGCCGAGCCGGATCGTGCGCGCCTTCGCGGCGGGCCGGGCGGCGGGCCGGCGGGGCGGGGCGGACCGCTGGGCGGGACGGCGGGCCGGCTGGCGCGGCTGTGCGGGCCGGGCGGGGCCGGGGACACGGCGGCGCGGGGGCTCCTGGAAGGGCACGGGTCACCTGCCGGAGGTCGTCGGGGCGGCGGTCGGGGTGCCGGTGAGGGCGGCGGTGGTCCGGGTGCCGCCCGGAGCGCCGGCCCCGGTGCCGGTCGCGGACGGCTTCGGCGCGCCGGTCGCCCCGGCGGGCGGGGCCTGCGTCGCGGGCGGGGCGGGCGGCGGGGTCGGCCGGGGCGAGGGCTTCGGGGAGACGGCCACCGTGGGCACTCCGCGTACCCGGCCGTCGGGGTCCAGGAAGACGGGGCTGCCGCCGGGCACCATGCCGAGCTCGCGGGCGCGCCGCTCCAGGGCGTCGGGGGCGGCGCTGTCGTCGACGTCCCGCTGGAGGGCCTGTTCCTCGTCGGTGAGCTCAGTGGTCTTCTTCTTCAGCTCGCTGAGCTTGAACGAGCCCTGGTTGAGGGCCGAGTTGAGCATCAGGAGCGTGATCAGACCACCGCCGAGCAGCAGCACGACGAGCAGGACGAAGGGGGTGCGGGCGGCGGTGCTGGGCCCGGACGGCATGAGCCTGCCGAGCCTGGCGGCCCGCCCCTTCAAAGGCCCCTTCTGGCTCACTGCTCCACGTCCTCCCTGATCCGCTCCGCACCCCTGAGACGAGCGGGGGCCGCGCGGCGGTTCTCGGCGATCTCCGCCTCGGTCGGGAGCTCGGCGCCGCGGGTGAGGAGCTTCAGGCGGGGCTGGTACTGCTCGGGTACGACGGGGAGGCCGGGCGGCGCGGTGGTCGCGGCGCCCGCCGCGAAGACCTGCTTGACCAGCCGGTCCTCCAGGGAGTGGTACGAGAGGACCGCGATCCGCCCGCCCACGGCGAGGGCCTTCACGGCCGCCGGGATCGCCCGCTCCAGGACCGACAGCTCGCCGTTGACCTCGATCCGCAGCGCCTGGAAGGTGCGCTTGGCCGGGTTGCCGCCGGTGCGCTTGGCGGCCTGCGGCAGCGCGTCGCGGATCAGTTCGACCAGCCGGGCGCTGTTGGTGAAGGGCTCCTTCTCGCGCTCGCGCACGATCGCCGAGACGATCCGCTTGGCCTGCTTCTCCTCGCCGTAGGCGCGCAGGATGCGGACCAGCTCGCCGGCCGGGTAGGTGTTGAGGACCTCGGCCGCGCTCATGCCGGTCGTCTGGTCCATGCGCATGTCGAGCGGGGCGTCCTGCGCGTAGGCGAAGCCGCGGTCGGCCTCGTCCAGCTGCATGGAGGAGACGCCCAGGTCGAAGAGGACGCCGTCGACGCGCGGGATGCCGAGCCGGTCCAGGACCTCGGGCAGCTCGTCGTAGACGGCGTGCACGAGGGTGGCGCGCTCCCCGTACGGGGCGAGCCGCTCGCCGGAGAGACGCAGCGCCTCCTTGTCCCGGTCGAGCGCTACGAGCCGCGCCTCCGGGAACCGCTGGAGCAGTGCCTCGCTGTGGCCGCCGAGACCGAGGGTGCAGTCGACGACGACGGCGCCGGGGCGTTCCAGGGCAGGGGCCAACATGTCCAGGCACCGCTGGAGCATCACCGGGACATGTCGGTCGTTGCTCAAAGCGCCCTCTCAGATCCGGCGGAGACAGGTACCACCGGCGAGCGGAAGGGGGCCGAGCCGTAGGTACCGCCGCACTTACGGGGAGAAACGGCGGAAATCGCTCGATGTCTCCGTGAACTTCGCGCCACTTTAGTCCACCGGCCCCCCCGGTCAACCAACCGGCTGGCGCGTCGCGCGCTCCGGCGGGCAGGGACGATCGTTTCGCGGGATTCACCCGGACGGCCCCGTTTCCCGCCCTCTGTGGGTTCGCTCACAACAAGGTTCTATGACTGTCTTTGTCCGACCTCACAGCAGGCCCGACCGCCCGATGACCATTACCTTCGGAGACATGTCGACCTCTGCGCACACCTCCGCCGACGCGATAAACACCGAGGACTCGGTCATCGACCGCTTCGTCCAGGCCAATGCGCGTTACGCCGCCGACTTCACCGACCCCGGAATGGACGCCCGGCCCGTGCGCCGGGTGGCCGTGGTCGCCTGCATGGACGCCCGTCTCGACCTGCACGCCGCGCTCGGCCTCGAGCTCGGCGACTGTCACACCATCCGCAACGCGGGCGGTGTGGTCACCGACGACGTGATCCGCTCCCTCACCATCAGCCAGCGGGCGCTCGGCACCCGCAGCGTGATGCTGGTGCACCACACCAACTGCGGCCTCGAATCGCTCACCGAGGACTTCCGGCACGAACTCGAGGACGAGGTCGGCCAGCGTCCGGCCTGGGCCGTGGAGGCGTTCCGCGACGTCGACCAGGACGTCCGCCAGTCCATGCAGCGGGTGCGCACCTCCCCGTTCCTGCCGCACATCTCCGACGTCCGCGGGTTCGTCTTCGACGTGACGACGGGTCTGCTGCGCGAGATCGACCCGGCCGAGCAGGAGTAGCCCAGCGGCTCGAACTGACGGAGCCGAGCAGACGATCCGCCCCGGCACAATCCCTCAAACCCCGGCATTTCACCCGCAGTTATCCACAGGTGGGCCGGGGGCGAGTGACACGACCCGCTCGCGGCAACAAGAATGCACGGGTGACACCCCCCGGCCGACGCGCCGGGGGCAGGTGTCTGTGCTGCGAAAGGGCCGAGGAGGGCCGGGTGACGACCTATGACGATCGAGCGAGCCTCGCTGATCTGACCACCACAGCGGAGCGGATCCGCCGGTCGGTGGAGGGTGTGATCGAGGGCAAGCCCGAGGTCGTACGTCTCGCACTGACCGTGCTGCTCGCCGAGGGACACCTCCTGATCGAGGACGTCCCCGGCGTGGGCAAGACCATGCTGGCCAAGACGCTGGCCCGGTCCATCGACTGCTCGGTCCGCCGCATCCAGTTCACGCCCGACCTGCTGCCGTCGGACGTCACCGGTGTGTCGATCTTCGACCAGCAGCGGCACGAGTTCGAGTTCAAGCCGGGCGCGATCTTCGCCCAGATCGTCATCGGCGACGAGATCAACCGGGCCTCCCCCAAGACCCAGTCCGCGCTCCTGGAGTCCATGGAGGAGCGCCAGGTCACGGTCGACGGCCAGACCTACGAGCTGCCCAGCCCCTTCATGGTCGTCGCCACCCAGAACCCGGTGGAGATGGAGGGCACCTACCCGCTGCCCGAGGCCCAGCGCGACCGCTTCATGGCCAAGGTCTCCATGGGCTACCCGAGCCCCGAGGCCGAGCTGAAGATGCTCGACGTGCACGGCGCGGTCTCCCCGCTCGACGACCTCCAGCCGGTCGCCCACGCCCATGACGTGCTCAAGCTGGTCGAGGCCGTGCGTGCGGTGCACGTCGCCGACGCCGTCCGGCGGTACGCGGTGGACCTGGTCGCCGCCACCCGCACCCACCCCGAGCTGCGGCTCGGCGCCTCGCCGCGCGCCACCCTGCACCTGCTGCGGGCCGCGAAGGCGTCCGCCGCGCTCAGCGGCCGGGAGTACGTGCTGCCCGACGACCTCCAGGCGCTCGCCGCCCCGGTGCTCGCCCACCGCCTGCTGCCCACCGCGCAGGCGCAGCTCAGCCGCCGCACGGCCGAGCAGGTCGTGTTCGACATCCTCCAGCGCACCCCCGTCCCGGCCGCCGCGCCGCCCGCGCCGCACGCCGGGCCGCTCTACGGCCAGCACCAGCCCGGCGCCCGGCGGCTGTGATGGACACCGCCGCCGCTCCGCAGGCCACGCAGGGGTATCCGCCCCAGGGCGGCGAGGGGCAGCGGGAGGACGGCGACCGGGGTGGCCTGCGGGCCGCCCTGGCCGGGCTCACCACCCGCGGCCGGTCCTTCCTGGCCGCCGGGATCGCCGCCGCCGCCTGCGCCTATGTGCTCGGCCAGTCCGACCTGCTGCGCGTCGGACTGCTGCTCGCCGTTCTTCCGCTGCTCTGCGTCCTCGTGCTGCACCGCACCCGCTACCGGGTGGCGGGCAGCCGCCGGCTCGCCCCGCAGCGCGTCGAGACCGGCACCGAGGCCCGGGTCCACCTGCGCGTCGACAACGTGTCCCGGGTGCCCACCGGCCTGCTCATGCTCCAGGACCACGTGCCGTACATGCTGGGTCCGCGGCCCCGCTTCGTGCTCGACCGGGTCGAGGCGGGCGGCCGCCGCGAGGTGTCCTACCGGGTCCGCTCCGACCTGCGCGGCCGCTTCCCGCTGGGCCCGCTCCAGCTGCGGCTCAGCGACCCCTTCGGGATGTGCGAGCTGACCCGCTCCTTCAGCACCCAGGACAACCTCACCGTCATCCCCCGCACCGAACCGCTGCCGCCGGTCAAGCTCGGCGGCGAGACCTCCGGGTACGGCGACGGACAGCACCGGGCCCTCGCGCTCGCCGGGGACGACGACATCATTCCGCGCGCCTACCGGCACGGCGACGACCTGCGCCGGGTGCACTGGCGCTCCACCGCGCGCTACGGCGAGCTGATGGTGCGCCGCGAGGAGCAGCCGCAGCGCGCCCGCTGCACGGTGCTGCTCGACACCCGGGGCGGCGCCTACGAGGGCGGCGGACCCGACTCGGCCTTCGAATGGGCCGTCTCCGGCGCCGCCTCGGTGCTCACCCACATGCTGGAGCGCGGCTTCTCGGTGCGGCTGCTCACCGACACCGGCAGCACGGTGCCCGGCGAGGGCGCCGAGGGATTCGCCGGGGGCGGGCGCTCCGTCGAAGGCAGCGCCGAGGCCGGCGGGCTGCTCCTGGACACCCTCGCGGTCGTCGACCACTCCGAAGGCGCCGGGCTCTCCAGGGCGCACGACGTGCTGCGCGGCGGTCACGAGGGGCTGCTCGTGGCCTTCCTCGGCGACCTCGACGAGGAGCAGGCCGCACTCACCGCCCGGATGCGGCAGCGGCACGGCACGGCCGTCGCGTTCGTGCTCGACTCCGGGACCTGGCTGACCGGCGGCGCCGTCACCGGCGCGGTCGAGGACCGGGTGCGCCGGCTGCGGGAGGCCGGCTGGCAGGCGTTCGCCGTGGCGCCCGGCGCCCGGCTCGCGGAACTGTGGCAGCTCGCCGGCGGGGCCTCGGCCCAGGCGCCCGCGGGCGAGACGTACGGAGGCTGGTCATGAGCGGGCGCGGGCGGCTGACGCTTGCGGCCTTCGGCGCGACGCTGGCCGCGTCCGCCGCGCTGCTGCCGCTGGTGAAGCCGGCGGACTGGATCCTCACGGCGGTCGTCGTGGTCGGCCTGCAGAGCGCCGTCGGCCTGCTGACCCGGCGGGTGCCCCTGGCGCGGCCGCTGACGATCGCCGCCCAGGCGCTCGTCACCCTGCTCGTGCTCACCGTGGCCTTCGCCCATGAGCAGGCGATCCTCGGCATCCTGCCGGGCCCGGACGTCCTCGCCTCCTTCGGGACCCTCTTCCAGGCCGGCGTGAACGACGTCGGCACGTACGCGATCCCGGCGCCCAACACGGCCGGCATCCGGCTGCTCCTGGTCACCGGCGTCGCGGTGATCGGCCTGCTCGTGGACACGCTCGCGGTGACGTTCCGCAGCGCGGCGCCGGCGGGACTGCCGCTGCTCGCCCTGTACTCGGTGGCGGCGGGACTCTCCGGCGGCGGCGCGGGCGGACTGCTCTTCCTGCTCGCCGCGGCCGGCTATCTGCTGCTGCTCCTGGCCGAGGGCCGGGACCGGCTCTCCCAGTGGGGCCGGGTGTTCGGCGGCGGCCGGGGCGAGGGCTCCGGCAAGGGCGGGCCGGCGTTCGCACCGGCCCGCACCGGGCGGCGGATCGGCGCGGTCGCCCTGGGCGTCGCGCTCGTGGTGCCGTTCGCGCTGCCCGGCCTCAGCGGAGGCTTCCTCGGCGGCGGCGAGGGCGAGGGCTCCGGCAAGGGCAAGGGCGGCACGATCTCGGCGGTGAACCCGCTGGTCTCGCTCCAGAACAACCTGCGCCAGCCCGAGAACCGCGAGGTCCTGCGCTATCGCACCAACGCCGTCGACACCAGCGGCCTCTATCTGCGGCTCGTCGCCCTCGACCAGTTCGACGGCACCGCCTGGAAGTCCTCGGTCCGCCCGATCCAGGACGTGCCGGAGAACCTGCCCTGGCCCGACGGCCTCTCCCAGCAGGTCCCCGTCTCGGAGGTCACCACCAACCTGGTCGCCTCCACGGCGTACGAGCAGAAGTGGCTGCCCATGCCGTATCCGGCGGCGCGGGTCTCCATCAGCGGCGGCTGGCGGTACGAGCCGGCCGGCCGGATGCTCGTCGGCGACAACGGGCAGAACACCAAGGGCGCCCGCTACACCGTGACCAGCCTGGACGTGCGGCCCTCGGCCGAGCAGCTGGCGGCGGCCCCGGCCGCGCCGGACGCGCTGCGCCGCGAGTACACCCGGGTCCCGGCCTCGCTGCCGGCGGACGTGCGCTCCACGGCCGAGAAGGTCACCCGCGGCGCGCGCAACGACTACGAGCGTGCGGTGCGGCTCCAGGACTGGTTCTCCCGGGACGGCGGCTTCCGCTACGACGTGGACGTCAAGTCCGGCACCGGCGTCGAGGCGATCTCCCGCTTCCTGAAGGACAAGGAGGGCTTCTGCGTCCACTTCTCCTTCTCGATGGCGGCGATGGCCCGCTCCCTGGGCATCCCGGCCCGGGTCGCGGTCGGTTTCATGCCGGGCACTCCGCAGAGCGACGGCTCGGTCTCGGTCGGCATCCGGGACGCGCACGCGTGGCCCGAGCTGTACTTCGAGGGGGCCGGCTGGACGCGCTTCGAGCCGACGCCGTCGCGCGGCTCGGTCCCCGAATACACCCGTGAGCAGTCCTCCGGCGGCGCGGCCACCCCGTCCGCCCAGCCCTCGGCCGGCCAGACCGCCCAGCCCTCAGCGGCGCCCAGCGCCCAGGAGAGCTGCCCGCCGCAGTCCCGGCGGCTCGGCGAGTGCGGCCCGGACAAGGCGGCGGGCGCGGCGCTCTCGGACGACGACGGCTTCCCCTGGGCGGGGCTGCTCCTGGTGACCCTGGGCGTGCTGCTGGTCCTCGGCCTCCTGCTGCTGCCGCTCCTGTGGCGCTCCCGCGTCCGGGCCCGCCGGCTCGGTCCATCGGGCGACGTCCTCGCCGCCTGGCGCGAGATCAACGACACCGCCTGGGACTACGGGATCACCCCGGACGACTCCCGCACGCCACGCAAGACCGCGGCGCGCATCGTCACCCTGGGCGAACTCCCCGCGGACGCGGCCGACGCCCTCCACCGCGCGGCCCGCGCGGTGGAGGAAACCCTCTACGCCCCCCGCCCCCGAATCGGCCCCGCCCTCTCCCCCGAGGCGGATGCCGTGCGCCGCGCCCTCCACACCGCGGCCTCCCGCCGCACCCGCCTCCGCGCGGTCCTGCTGCCGAGGTCGGGCTCACGGGTGGTCTGGGCGACGCGGGACTGGTGGACGCGGGTCGCAGACGCGTGGTCGCTGCGCGTGAGAACACTGGTACGGCGCCCGTCGTAGGCCGGCAGCGCCCCAGGCGCGGGCACGCCGCCCCCGCCCCCGTTGTGGGCATTCGTTCCTCCCCCAGACTTCGTCCGGGGGGACCCCCAGGCGGAACGGGTGGGCACAACGGAACGACGCCCCTTGCCGGGCCTAGGCTCCTCGCGCGTTGACGCCCGCCGCGACGGCGACGCGGTCGCGGTGCGGGTCCAGGCACAAGGGGCGGAGGCGCCGCCGAGCGCGCCGTCCCGTGTGCCCACCCGTCCCGCCCGGCGGGACGATTGCCCACACGGGGGGGGCGGCGGTGCGCGGCGGACGGATGCCCACGCTGGCCCGGCGGGGACGGGGGCATCGGCCAACAACATGAGTGGGCCCCGCCGGGACCGGCCAGATCGTCGTCGACCGCACCATGCGCTCGGTCTCGCACCCGGACGTCTACGCCGCCAGCGACAGCGC
>NZ_JBSGIW010000029.1:0-73501 GCF_053605265.1 Streptomyces sp. NPDC003943
GGGGTGCGTGGCCCACGCCACGTGCCCCGGCCGTCGCCAGTAGATCTACCCGCGAGTACGCTCCTTGTCATGGCAGAAACGAAGCAGGCGGAGCGCAAGGCGGCCAAGCTGGCCAAGGAGATCAAGGCGTTCGCCGGGAAGCACGGCGGCGCCGAGGGCCAGCTCGCCCACATCGGACAGGCGGGCACCCGGATCGTCCTCGTCGGCGAGGACGGCGGCTGGGGCGACCTGGTGGCCCCGACCTACGCGATCGCCCAGGAGGCCGCCGAGAAGGCCGGCCTGACGCTGCACGACGAGTTCGACGGCGACTTCGCCGCGAAGGTCGTCACCGGCCCGTACGAGTGGACCCGCATGGCCGGCATCCAGCTCGGCGGCCCGGCCAACGGCTGAGCCGCGATCGGGGCCCCTCGGGGCCCCGGAGGCAACAACCTCGCGCGGGGCTCACCCGTTAGGAGGGGCGGAAGCCCGTCCACACGTGGGAGCCCCCGAATGATCGACACTCCGATCCTGGTGGACCAGCACTGTCACGGAGTGCTGCGCACGGAGCTCGGCCTCGGCACCTTCGAGACCCACCTCGCCCCGGCCTTCCCCACGGCTCGGTGGGCTCGCCCGGGGGGATCCCCACCGCCGGCCGCGGGCACCACCTTCTTCGACACCCAGACCGGCTTCGCGGTACGCCGCTGGTGCCCGCCGCTCCTCGGACTCGAACCGCACTGCCCGCCCGCGCGCTATCTCGCCCGGCGGCGCGAACTCGGCGTCCTGGAATCGGGCCGGCGCCTGCTGCGCGCCTCCGGCATCGCCACCTACCTCGTCGACACCGGGCCGCCCGGCGACCTGACCGGCCCCGCCGAGCTGGCCGCCACCGGCGCCGCCACCGCGCACGAGATCGTCCGGCTCGAACTCCTCGCCCAGCGGGTCGCCGACGCCTCCGGCACCGTCGACGCGTTCCTGGGCAGGCTGACCGAGGCCGTCCACGGGGCCGCCGGGGGCGCCGTCGCCTTCACCTCCGCCGCCGGGCTGCGGGGCGGGCTCGCCGCCGTCCCCGAGCCGCCGGGGCCCGGCGAGGTGCGCGGCGCGGCGGGACGCTGGCTGGCCCGGCGCCCGGCCGGCGGCGGCGTCGACGACCCCGTGCTCCTGCGCCATCTGCTGTGGGTCGCGGTCGGCGCCGGCCGGCCGCTCCAGCTGCACGTGGGCGACCGGGACCCGGCCGCCCTGGCCGGCTTCGCCGCCGCCACCGGCGGCCTCGGCGCCGACCTGGTGCTGCTGCACGACTCCCCGCACCACCGCCAGGCCGCCCGGCTCGCCGCGCACTTCCCGCACGTCTACGCGGACCTCGGCCCGGTCGTCACCCGCACCGGCGCCCGCGCGGCCGCCGTCCTCGCCGAGTTCCTGGAGCAGGCCCCCTTCGGCAAACTGCTCTTCTCCAGCGGCGCCCGCGGGCTGCCCGAACTGCACGTGGTGGCCGCGCGCGTCTTCCGCGGGGCGGTGACCCGGGTGCTGGGCGAATGGGTCGCGGACGGCGCCTGGTCGCGTGCGGACGCGCAGCGCGTCGCGGAGATGATCGCGGCGGGCAACGCGCGCCGGGTGTACGGCCTCGGTTAGGGCCTACCCGACCCTGATCCGCCGGACAGGCCCTACGCCTTCGCCAGCTCCGGGTCGGCCTGGGCCGGGATCTCCGGGACGGTGACCGGCCGCTCGCGCAGGCTCAGGGCGAGCCGCAGCACCGCGATCCACATCAGCGAGGAACCGAGCATGTGCGCGGCGACGAGCAGCTCGGGCACGCCCGTGAAGTACTGGACGTAGCCGATCACGCCCTGACCGAGCACCACGATCAGCAGCTCGCGGGCGCGCGCCCGGGTGTCGTCCGGGCCGTCCACCACGCGCAGGACCAGCCACATGGCGACCGCCAGGGCGCAGACCAGCCAGGCGGCGACGGCGTGGAGGTGGGCCGCGTTCGTCCAGTCCCACGGCATGCGGGGGACGTCGCTGCTGTCGCCGGCGTGCTTGCCGGCGCCCGTCACCGTCGTACCGAGCGCGATGAGCAGCCCGGAGACGCCGACGGTCGCCCAGGACAGCTTGCGCACCGGGCCCGGCACGCGCGGCTTGGGCGTGGTGTCGCCCTCGGCGGTGCGGTGCCAGGTGATGACGGCCACGGTGAGGAGCGAGTTCGCGGCCAGGAAGTGGCCGGCCACCGTCCACGGGTTGAGCCCCATCCACACGGTGATGCCACCGATGACGGCATTGCTCAGCACGATCCAGAACTGCGCCCAGGCGAGCCGGCTCAGCCCGCGGCGGCGGGGCTTGGCGGAGCGCGCGGCGATGATCGCCCAGCCGACGGCGGCCGACAGGACGTACGTCAGCATGCGGTTGCCGAACTCGACGTAACCGTGGAAGCCCTGTTCCGCGGTGACGATCAGGCTGTCGTCCGTGCACTTCGGCCAGGTGTCGCAGCCGAGGCCGGAGCCGGTCAGCCGGACCGCGCCGCCGGTCACGATGATCAGCACGCTCATCACGACGGCGGAGAGCGCGGCGCGCCGGAGCGTCCGGGGGGACGGGGTCCAGCGCTGGGCGATGAAGGCGAGGGGGGTCTGCACGGTCCACATCGTAGGCGGGGGCTTGTGCACGCTTTCACGAGGGGGTGCTTACGGGGCGAGTCACCCCGAAACGTCACCGCCCCGCTACTCGGGGCACTACTCCCAGCGGAAGAACCTCGCCGCCGCGCCGAGCCCGAGCACCGCCCACACCGCGAGGATCAGCGCGTCGCCCCACGGCATGGCCGCGCCGTGCTGGAGGACGTCCCGGAGCCCGTCGGAGAGCGCCGAGATCGGGAGGAACGCGAGCACGTCGCCGGCGGCGCCGAACTTCTCCAGCGGCACCATCACCCCGCCGCCCACCAGGAGCAGCAGGAAGACCAGGTTCGCGGCGGCCAGCGTCGCCTCCGCCTTCAGCGTGCCGGCCATCAGCAGGCCCAGCCCGGAGAAGGCGGCGGTGCCGAGGACGAGGAGCAGCAGTACGGAGAAAGGGTCGCCCTGCGGCGACCAGCCGAGGGCCAGCGCGATCGCCGTCAGGAGCACCACCTGGAGCACCTCGGTGACCAGCACGGAGAGCGTCTTGGCGGTCATCAGCGCCCAGCGCGGCAGCGGCGAGGCGCCGAGCCGCTTGAGCACCCCGTACCGGCGCTCGAAGCCGGTGGCGATGGCCTGCCCGGTGAAGGCGGTGGACATCACGGCGAGCGCGAGGACGCCCGGGGCGAGGAAGTCGACCGGCTTGCGGGCGCCCGTCTCGACGATGTCCACCGTCGAGAAGAGCACCAGCAGCAGGGAAGGGATGATCACCGTGAGGAGCAGCTGCTCGCCGTTGCGCAGCAGCATCCGGGTCTCCAGGGCGGTCTGCGCGCCGATCATCCGCCCGACCGGCGCGGCTCCCGGCTTCGGCGCGTACGTACCCGTGCTCATCCGCGCAGCTCCTTGCCGGTCAGCTCCAGAAAAACGTCTTCGAGGGTGTGGCGCTCGACCGAGAGGCGGTCGGGCATCACGCCGTGCTGCGCGCACCAGCTGGTGACGGTGGCGAGCAGCTGGGGGTCGACCGTGCCGGTGAGCCGGTAGGTGCCCGGGGTGGTCTCGGCGGCCGCGGTGCCGTCGGGCAGCGCCTTGAGCAGCGAGCCGAGGTCGAGACCGGGGCGGCCGGTGAAGCGCAGGGTGTTCTCGGCGCCGCCGCGGCACAGCTCCTCCGGGCTGCCCTGGGCGGCGACCCGGCCGCCGTCCACGATGGCGACGTCGTCGGCGAGCTCCTCGGCCTCGTTCATGAAGTGCGTGGTGAGGACGACGGTGACGCCGTCGGCGCGCAGTTCGCGGACCAGGTCCCAGGTGGCGCGGCGGGCCTGCGGGTCGAGTCCGGCGGTCGGCTCGTCGAGGAAGACCAGCTCGGGGCGGCCGACGACGGCCATGGCGAGCGACAGGCGCTGCTGCTGGCCGCCGGAGAGGCGCCGGTAGGTGGTGCGGCCGCAGGAGCCGAGGCCGAGGCGCTCGACGAGGGCGTCCACGTCCAGCGGGTGGGCGTGCAGCCTGGCCATGTGGCGCAGCATCTCGTCGGCGCGGGCGCCGGAGTAGATGCCGCCGGACTGGAGCATCACGCCGATCCGGGGGCGCAGTGCGGCGGCGTCGGCGACCGGGTCGAGGCCGAGGACGCGGACGGTGCCGGCGTCCGGCCTGCGGTAGCCCTCGCAGGTCTCGATGGTGGTGGTCTTGCCGGCCCCGTTCGGCCCGAGGACGGCGGTGACGGTGCCCGCCCGGACGTCGAGGTCGAGGCCGTCGACGGCGGTCTTGGTGCCGTACCGCTTGATCAGGCCCCGTACCCGGACGGCGGGCTCGACGGACTCGTTTCGCATGCCGGGAAGTCTAAGGACTCGCCCGTACGGCCGACCCCGGCGGGGTAGAGGCGATGTATGGCGGTCTTCGTCGGTACGTCCGGGTGGCAGTACCGGGACTGGCGGGGCGTGCTCTATCCGGAGGGCGTGCCCCAGCGGCTCTGGCTGGAGGAGTACGCGCGGAGCTTCGCCGCCGTGGAGAACAACAACGCCTTCTACCGGCTGCCCGAGCGCGGGACCTTCGCCGACTGGCGGGAGCGGACGCCCGAGGGCTTCGTGATGGCGGTGAAGGCCAGCCGTTATCTGACTCACATCAAGCGGCTGAAGGATCCGGCGGAGCCGGTGGCGCGGCTGATGGGCCGCGCGGAGGCGCTGGGGGACCGGCTCGGGCCCGTACTGCTCCAGCTGCCGCCGAACCTGCGCGCGGACACCGGGCTGCTCGACGCGGCGCTGGCCCGCTTCCCTGAGGAGGTGCGGGTGGCGGTCGAGCCGCGGCACGAGTCGTGGTGGACGGAGGAGACCGAGGAGGTGCTTTCGCGCCACGGCGCCGCGCTGTGCTGGGCGGACCGGGGCGGGCGGCCGGTGACCCCGCTCTGGCGGACCGCTGACTGGGGCTATCTGCGGCTGCACGAGGGCCGGGCCCGGCCCTTCCCCTCGTACGGCCGGCAGGCGCTGGTGAGCTGGGCGGCGCGGCTCGCGGAGAGCTGGCCGGACCGGGCGGACGTGTTCGTTTTCTTCAACAACGACGTGGGCGGGGCGGCTGTCCGCAACGCGGAATCCTTCGTCCACTTGGTGAAGACCTCGGGACGGTCGGCGCGGGTCCCGGCGGGGTGATCCGGGGACCTCGGAGCGGCCGGAAACCGCTGGTCATCCGGGTCGTGATTCGTCCTACGAATGATCGTTTCCGCAGGTCAGGTAAGCCTTACCTGTGTGAGGCACCGCACCGTCGCGGCTCCGGACCTCGCTTGTCAGTCCGTGATTAATTACGCAACAATGGCGTTGTGAAAAACGTCGGTGAGGCTCCCACGGAGGAACTCGCGACCGGTGAACGCTCCACGCGGAACCGGGTCGCGCGCTCCATCCTGGACCACGGTCCCTCGACCGTCGCCGACCTGGCACAGCGGCTCGGCCTCACCCAGGCCGCCGTCCGTCGCCACCTCGACTCGCTGGTGGGCGACAACGTCGTGGAGGCGCGCGAGAAGCGGGTCTACGGGACCCGCACCCGCGGCCGCCCCGCCAAGGTCTTCTCGCTCACCGACTGCGGCCGGGACGCCTTCGACCAGTCGTACGACAAACTGGCCGTGGAGGCGCTGCGCTGGATCGAGCGGAACGCCGGCGGAGAAGCGGCCGTCGCCGCCTTCGCCCGGGACCGGATCGAGGCCCAGGCCGAGGCGTACCGCGAGGCCGTCGAGTCCGCCGACCCCGCCCAGCGCACCGAGGCCCTGGCCAAGGCGCTGAGTGCCGACGGGTACGCTGCCACCGCGCGTCACGCGCCGGTCGGCGAGCAGCTCTGCCAGCACCACTGCCCGGTCGCCCACGTCGCCGAGCAGTACCCGCAGCTGTGCGAGGCGGAGACGGAGATCTTCTCCCGTCTCCTCGGGACCCACGTCCAGCGTCTGGCCACCATCGCGCATGGTGACGGCGTCTGCACGACGTTCATCCCCGACATCGCGCACGGCGCCCCACAGACCACTTCATCCACAGCATCCGCAAGCACGGCCGGGAGGAACCCCGCATGACCACCGAGATCAGCCACCCCGAGCTCGAGGGCCTGGGTCGGTACGAGTACGGCTGGGCCGACTCGGACGCGGCAGGCTCCACCGCCAAGCGCGGTCTCTCCGAGGACGTCGTCCGCGACATCTCGGCCAAGAAGAACGAGCCCGAGTGGATGCTGAAGCTGCGCCTCAAGGGTCTGCGGCTGTTCGACAAGAAGCCCATGCCGACCTGGGGCTCCGACCTGTCGGGCATCGACTTCGACAACATCAAGTACTTCGTGCGGTCCACCGAGAAGCAGGCCGAGTCCTGGGAGGACCTGCCGGAGGACATCAAGAACACGTACGACAAGCTCGGCATCCCGGAGGCGGAGAAGCAGCGCCTCGTCGCCGGTGTCGCCGCCCAGTACGAGTCCGAGGTCGTCTACCACCAGATCCGTGAGGACCTGGAGGAGCAGGGCGTCATCTTCGTCGACACCGACACCGCGCTGAAGGAGCACGAGGAGCTCTTCAAGGAGTACTTCGGCACCGTCATCCCGGTCGGCGACAACAAGTTCGCCTCCCTGAACACGGCCGTGTGGTCCGGCGGCTCGTTCATCTACGTGCCGAAGGGCGTGCACGTCGAGATCCCGCTCCAGGCCTACTTCCGCATCAACACGGAGAACATGGGCCAGTTCGAGCGGACGCTGATCATCGTCGACGAGGACGCCTACGTCCACTACGTCGAGGGCTGCACCGCCCCGATCTACTCCTCGGACTCGCTGCACAGCGCCGTGGTCGAGATCATCGTCAAGAAGGGCGGCCGCTGCCGCTACACGACCATCCAGAACTGGTCGAACAACGTCTACAACCTGGTGACCAAGCGCGCCGTCGCCTACGAGGGCGCCACCATGGAGTGGGTCGACGGCAACATCGGCTCCAAGGTCACCATGAAGTACCCGGCCGTCTACCTGATGGGCGAGCACGCCAAGGGCGAGACTCTGTCCATCGCCTTCGCGGGCGAGGGCCAGCACCAGGACGCCGGCGCCAAGATGGTCCACATGGCCCCGAACACCTCGTCGAGCATCGTCTCGAAGTCGGTGGCGCGCGGTGGCGGCCGCACCTCCTACCGCGGTCTGATCGAGATCGGCGAGGGCGCCCCCGGCGCCAAGTCGAACGTCCTCTGCGACGCGCTGCTCGTCGACACGATCTCCCGCTCGGACACGTACCCCTACGTGGACGTGCGCGAGGACGACGTCACCATGGGTCACGAGGCCACCGTCTCCAAGGTCTCCGAGGACCAGCTCTTCTACCTGATGCAGCGCGGCCTGACCGAGCAGGAGGCCATGGCGATGATCGTGCGCGGTTTCGTCGAGCCGATCGCCAAGGAGCTGCCGATGGAGTACGCGCTGGAGCTGAACCGGCTGATCGAGCTGCAGATGGAAGGCGCGGTCGGCTAAGAGCCCCGCACCAGAACCCGCAGCGACCGATTTCTTACGCAGGAAGAGAGCAACACGACAGCCATGGCTGACGCCCAGAACATCCCCGCGGGCTCCACCACCGCGGGCTCGATCGCGGTGGCCGCCGAGTCCACCGTCGCCACGCGCATGAGCGCCCCGCCGTCCTTCGACGTCGCGGACTTCCCCGTCCCGCACGGCCGCGAGGAGGAGTGGCGCTTCACCCCGCTGGAGCGGCTCCGCGGCCTGCACGACGGCACCGCCGCCGCCACCGGCGAGGGCGTCCGCGTCGAGATCGAGGCCCCCGAGGGCGTCACCGTGGAGACCGTGGGCCGCGACGACGCGCGCCTCGGCAAGGCCGGCAAGCCGGTCGACCGCGTCGCCGCCCAGGCGTACTCCTCCTTCGAGAAGGCGTCGGTCGTCACCGTCGCCAAGGAGGCCGTGCTCACCGAGCCGATCCGCATCAACGTGCACGGCCAGGGCGGGGTCGCCTTCGGCCACCAGGTGATCGAGGTCGGCGCCTTCGCCGAGGCCGTCGTCGTCATCGACCACACCGGCGACGGCGTGCTCGCCGCCAACCTGGACTACGTCCTGGGTGACGGCGCCAAGCTGACCGTCGTCTCCGTCCAGGACTGGGACGAGAAGGCCGTCCACGTCGCCCAGCACAACGCCCTGGTCGGCCGCGACGCCTCCTTCAAGTCGGTCGTCGTGACCTTCGGCGGCGACGTGGTCCGCCTCCACCCGCGCGTCGAGTACGCGGCCCCCGGCGGCGAGGCCGAGCTCTTCGGCCTGTACTTCACCGACGCCGGCCAGCACCAGGAGCACCGCCTCCTGGTCACCCACAACACCCCGCACTGCAAGTCCAACGTGGCCTACAAGGGCGCGCTGCAGGGCCAGGACGCGCACGCGGTGTGGATCGGTGACGTCCTCATCGAGGCCAAGGCCGAGGGCACCGACACCTACGAGCTCAACCGGAACCTCGTCCTCACCGACGGCGCCCGGGTCGACTCGGTCCCGAACCTGGAGATCGAGACCGGCGAGATCGCCGGCGCCGGCCACGCCTCCGCCACCGGCCGCTTCGACGACGAGCAGCTCTTCTACCTGATGGCCCGCGGCATCCCGGAGACCGAGGCCCGCCGCCTCGTCGTCCGCGGCTTCTTCGCCGAGCTGGTCCAGCAGATCGGCATCGCGGACGTCGAGGAGCGCCTGATCGCCAAGATCGAGGCCGAGCTGGAGGCGTCCGTCTGATGGCCTTCGTCCGCGCCTGTGCGCTGAGCGAGCTGGCCGAGGACACCCCCAAGCGGGTGGAACTCGACGGCACGCCGGTGTCCCTCGTCCGCACCGAGGGCGAGGTGTTCGCGATCCACGACATCTGCTCGCACGCGAACGTCTCCCTCTCGGAGGGCGAGGTCGAGGACTGCCAGATCGAGTGCTGGCTGCACGGCTCCGCGTTCGACCTGCGCACCGGCAAGCCGTCCGGCCTTCCCGCGACGCGCCCCGTCCCCGTATACCCCGTAAAGATCGAAGGGGACGATGTGCTCGTCTCCGTCACCCAGGAGTCCTGAGTCACCCATGGCAACGCTTGAAATCCGCGACCTGCACGTCTCCGTCGAGGCCGAGAACGGCCCCCGGGAGATCCTCAAGGGCGTCGACCTGACCGTGAAGCAGGGCGAGACCCACGCCATCATGGGCCCCAACGGCTCCGGCAAGTCGACCCTGGCGTACTCCCTGGCCGGCCACCCGAAGTACACGATCACCGGCGGCACCGTCACCCTCGACGGCGAGGACGTCCTGGAGATGTCGGTCGACGAGCGCGCCCGCGCCGGCGTCTTCCTGGCCATGCAGTACCCGGTCGAGGTCCCCGGCGTCTCGGTCTCCAACTTCCTGCGCACCTCCGCCACCGCCGTCCGCGGCGAGGCCCCGAAGCTGCGCCTCTGGGTGAAGGAGGTCAAGGAGGCCATGGAGAAGCTCCAGATGGACCCGGCCTTCGCCGAGCGCAACGTCAACGAGGGCTTCTCCGGCGGTGAGAAGAAGCGTCACGAGATCCTCCAGCTCGAGCTGCTCAAGCCGAAGATCGCGATCCTCGACGAGACGGACTCCGGCCTCGACGTCGACGCCCTTCGCATCGTCTCCGAGGGCGTCAACCGCGTCCGCGAGACCGGCGAGGTCGGCACCCTGCTGATCACGCACTACACGCGCATCCTGCGCTACATCAAGCCCGACTTCGTGCACGTGTTCGCGAACGGCCGCATCGTCGAGTCCGGCGGCGCCGAGCTCGCCGACCAGCTGGAGAACGAGGGCTACGACAAGTACGTGAAGGGTGGCGCATCCGCGTGACTTCCGCCCATCAGGGGCTGACCGGCCTCCTCGACACCGAGGCGATCCGCAAGGACTTCCCGCTGCTGGATCGTCTGGTCCACGACGGCAAGAAGATCGTGTACCTCGACTCGGCGGCGACCTCGCAGAAGCCGCGCCAGGTGCTCGACGCTCTCAACGCCTACTACGAGCGGCACAACGCGAATGTCCACCGCGGCGTCTACACCGTCGCCGAGGAGGCCACCGCGCTGTACGAGGGTGCCCGCGACAAGGTCGCCGCCTTCATCAACGCGCCGAGCCGCGACGAGGTGATCTTCACCAAGAACGCCTCCGAGTCGCTCAACCTCGTGGCCAACATGCTGGGCTGGGCCGACGAGCCCTACCGCGTGGACCACGAGACCGAGATCGCCATCACGGAGATGGAGCACCACTCCAACATCGTGCCGTGGCAGCTGCTCGCGCAGCGCACCGGCGCGAAGCTGAAGTGGTTCGGCCTCACGGACGACGGTCGCCTCGACCTGTCGAACATCGAAGAGGTCATCACCGAGAAGACCAAGATCGTCTCCTTCACGCTGGTCTCGAACCTGCTGGGCACGATCAACCCGGTCGAGACGATCATCCGCCGTGCCCAGGAGGTCGGCGCCCTCGTCTGCATCGACGCCTCGCAGGCCGCCCCGCACATGGTGCTCGACGTGCAGGCGCTGCAGGCCGACTTCGTGGCCTTCACCGGCCACAAGATGTGCGGCCCGACCGGCATCGGCGTGCTGTGGGGACGGCAGGAGCTCCTGGAGGACCTGCCGCCGTTCCTCGGTGGCGGCGAGATGATCGAGACCGTCTCGATGCACTCCTCCACCTACGCGCCGGCCCCGCACAAGTTCGAGGCGGGTACGCCTCCGATCGCCCAGGCCGTCGGCCTCGGCGCGGCCGTGGACTACCTGTCGGCGATCGGCATGGAGAACATCGCGCGCCACGAGCACGCGATCACCGAGTACGCCGTCCAGCGCCTCCAGGAGGTGCCGGACCTGCGGATCATCGGCCCGACCACGGCCGAGGACCGCGGTGCGGCGATCTCCTTCACGCTCGGCGACATCCACCCGCACGACGTGGGCCAGGTCCTCGACGAGCAGGGCATCGCCGTCCGCGTCGGCCACCACTGCGCGCGCCCGGTCTGCCTGCGGTACGGAATTCCGGCGACCACGCGGGCGTCGTTCTATCTGTACTCCACTCCGGCCGAGGTCGACGCCCTGGTCGCGGGCCTGGAGCACGTCCGTAACTTCTTCGGATAGGGCGGCTGACCTGTGAAGCTGGATTCGATGTACCAGGACGTCATCCTGGACCACTACAAGCACCCCCACGGGCGGGGCTTGCGGCCCGGCGACGCCGAGGTGCACCACGTCAACCCGACCTGCGGTGACGAGATCACGCTCCGGGTGAAGTACGACGGCGAGCGCATCGAGGACGTGTCGTACGAGGGCCAGGGCTGTTCCATCAGCCAGGCGTCGGCCTCCGTGCTCAACGAGCTGCTCGTCGGCAAGGAGCTGGCCGAGGCGCAGAAGATCCAGGGCACCTTCCTGGAGCTGATGCAGTCCAAGGGCCAGATCGAGCCGGACGACGCCATGGAGGAGATCCTGGAGGACGCGGTCGCGTTCGCCGGCGTCTCCAAGTACCCGGCCCGGGTGAAGTGCGCGCTGCTCAGCTGGATGGCGTGGAAGGACGCGACGGCCCAGGTCCTGGGCGGGGACGACCAGAAGTCTGTGAGGAAGTCGGCATGACCGAGAACGCCGAGGCCATCATGAAGCCGGCCTCCGAGGAAGAGATCCGCGAGGCGCTGTACGACGTCGTCGACCCCGAGCTGGGCATCGACGTGGTCAACCTGGGCCTGATCTACGGCATCCACGTCGACGACTCGAACGTCGCGACGCTGGACATGACCCTGACGTCGGCGGCCTGTCCGCTGACCGACGTGATCGAGGACCAGGCGAAGGCCGCGACCGACGGCATCGTCAGCGAGCTGAAGATCAACTGGGTCTGGATGCCCCCGTGGGGCCCGGACAAGATCACGGACGACGGGCGCGAGCAGCTGCGCGCGCTGGGCTTCAACGTCTGACGTACCTGCCGTACGTACGAGGGCCGCACTCCTGTGGGAGTGCGGCCCTTCGTGCCGTTCAGACGATCTGCTGGGCCAGGACCGGGGCCAGGTTCTCCTTGCGGATGCGCTGGTCGACGTAGAGCAGTGCGCTGACCAGCGGCTGGAACGGGGCGAGGACGGCCTGCACGAGCATCTGCACGAAGCCGAGGACCATCATCGAGCCGAGCATGGCGGAGAGCACCTCGCCGGGGGACGCGCTCTCGTCGGGGCCGTACAGGGGCATCGAGAACGCGCTGCCCATGGAGAGGATCTGCTGCAGCACGAAGCTGATGACGCCCACGATCAGGGAGGCGACGAGGCCGTAGCCGAAGACCCGCCACCAGTCGCCGCGCACCAGGGCGGAGGAGCGGCGCAGCGAGGCCATCGGGCCCTGGTTCTCGACGACGGCGACGGCCGGGGCCAGGCTGAACTTCACCCAGAGCCAGAGGCAGACCGGGAGGGTCAGCACGGCGAGGAGGAAGAGCAGACCGCCGACGCCGGCCAGGGCCGCCGCGGGCGGGGCGTCGGACTCGGACGAGCCGATGCCCGCGACCATGCCGACGATCAGCAGGACGACGCCGACCATGAAGAGCAGCATGGGGACGAGCGTGGCCAGGGCCGAGAGCAGGACCGAGCCGATCACCGAACCGAGCCGCGACCAGGCGCGGCGCCAGACGGCGACGAAGCCGACGGGACGGCCGAGCACCGCCTCCTGGACCACGGCCGGCGCGGCGGCGCCGACCAGACCGGTGGTGACGAGCAGGCCGAGCATGCCGACGACCCAGAGGCAGCCGAAGGCGACGATCAGCGGCTGGAAGTCGGCGAAGTCCGGGCTCGTGTGCGGGGGCAGGTGGGTCAGCCGGTCGAGGTCGTCCTTGACCGCGTTGTAGGCGAGCAGGAGGCCGCCGCCGACCAGGACCGCCTCGCCCGCGTACGCCGCCACCGCGACACCGATCAGCGGCTTCCAGTAGCGGCCGTAGGTGCTGAAGGCTCCGGTCAGGAGCTCCCCCAGGCCCAGCGGGGCCAGGGGTATCACGCCGGGCTTCGGCGGGGGCGGCGGAGGCGGGTAGCCGTAGCCGTACGGTCCTGGAGCGTATGTCATGGGCACACCGTATCGGGAGCCGATGCGTACGGACGTACACATGCATGCGTACACTCGTACACATGGGATACGGACTGCTCGCGGGCGCCATCGCGGCGGAGATATTCGCCACCACCTCGATGAAGTACAGCGAGGGCTTCAGCAGGCTCTGGCCCTCCCTGCTCACCGGCGCCGGCTACCTCGTCTCCTTCGTGCTCCTCTCCCGGGCGCTCAAGACGCTCCAGGTCGGCACCGCCTACGCCATCTGGTCCGGGGCCGGCACCGCCGTCGTCGCCGCCATCGGCTACCTCTTCCTCGGCGAGAGCCTGGGCCTCGCCAAGATCGCCGGCATCGTGCTGATCATCGCCGGCGTCGCCGTCCTCAACCTCGGCGGCGCGCACTGATGGCCCGCCCCCGCCGCCACGACCCCGACCGGCGCGAGCGGATCGTCGACGCCGCGCTGCGCGTCGTCGGCCGGGCCGGGCTCGCGGGCCTCAGCCACCGCACCGTCGCCGCCGAGGCCGACGTGCCGCTCGGCTCCACCACGTACCACTTCGCGTCCCTCGACGAACTCCTCGTCGCCGCGCTCCACCGGGTCAACGCCAACTTCGGCGCCCGCCTCCGGCAGGGCCCCGAGATCGCCGCGCCCGATCTGGCCGCCGGCCTGGCCGCCCTCATGCGGGAGTGGCTCGCCGGCGAACGCACCGGCGTGGAGCTGGAGTACGAGCTCTACCTCGCCGCCCTGCGCCGCCCCGCCCTGCGCCCCGTCGCCGCCGAGTGGGCCGACGAGGTGGTCTCCGCGCTGACCCCGCGGACCGGACCCCGCACCGCCCGCGCCCTGGTCGCCCTCATGGACGGCATCAGCCTCCAGGTGCTGCTCACCGGCGCGCCGTACGACGAGGAGTACGCCCGGGAGATGCTGGCCCGGATCCTGAACGAAGACCCGAAAGGGCGGGCCGGGACCTCGTCGGAACCGCCCACGGCGCCGACCGCCACCTGAGACCGGTTGGCCCGCGCCCGGCCCCGACCGTTAGGTTTTCCGTCATGACCACTGCTCCTCGCACCACCGGCGCCGTCGCCGCCGGCCTCGCCACCATCGCCGGTGACGGCACCGTTCTCGACACCTGGTTCCCCGCCCCCGAGCTGACCGACGCCCCCGGCCCGGCCGGCACCGAGCGGCTCGACGCCGACGCCGCCGTGAACGCCCTCGGCGAGGGCGCCGCCAAGGCCCTCGGCGTGGACGCCCGCCGCGGTGTCGAGGTGGTCGCCGTCCGCACCGTCATCGCCTCCCTGGACGACAAGCCGCTCGACGCGCACGACGCCTACCTGCGTCTGCACCTGCTCAGCCACCGCCTGGTCAAGCCGCACGGCCAGAGCCTGGACGGCGTCTTCGGCCTGCTCGCCAACGTCGCCTGGACCTCGCTCGGCCCGGTCGCCGTCGAAGACATCGAGAAGGTGCGGCTCAACGCCCGCGCCGAGGGCCTGCACCTCCAGGTCACCTCGATCGACAAGTTCCCCCGCATGACCGACTACGTCGTGCCCGCCGGCGTCCGCATCGCCGACGCCGACCGCGTCCGCCTCGGCGCCCACCTCGCGGCCGGCACCACCGTCATGCACGAGGGCTTCGTCAACTTCAACGCCGGCACCCTCGGCACCTCCATGGTCGAGGGCCGCATCTCCGCCGGCGTCGTCGTCGGCAACGGCTCCGACATCGGCGGCGGTGCCTCCACCATGGGCACCCTGTCCGGCGGCGGCAACGTGATCATCTCCATCGGCGAGCGCTGCCTGATCGGCGCCGAGGCGGGCGTCGGCATCGCGCTCGGCGACGAGTGCGTCGTCGAGGCCGGTCTGTACGTCACCGCCGGCACCCGGGTCACCATGCCCGACGGCGAGATCGTCAAGGCCCGCGAGCTCTCCGGCGCCTCCAACATCCTCTTCCGCCGCAACTCGGTCTCCGGCGCCGTCGAGGCCCGCCCGAACAACGCGGTCTGGGGCGGCCTGAACGAGATCCTGCACAGCCACAACTGAGGCTCGTCGCCGTGAGACGGCCCGTCGCCCCCGGAATCCACCGCCCGGGGCGGGGGGCCGTCCGGCACGATCCCCCTCGTCCCAGGCCGGACCTGCCGGGTCAGCGCGGTCAGAGCACCAGCTTGAAGCCGTCGTGGCTGCGGGCGAAGCCCAGCGAGTCGTAGAAGCGGTGGGCCTCGGTCCGGGACTTGTTGCTGGTCAGCTGGACGAGCCCGCAGCCACGCGCGCGGGCCCGGGCGATCGCGCTGCGCATCAGTTCGCGGCCGAGCCCGCCGCCGCGGCGGTCGGCCCGGACGCGTACGGCCTCGAACAGGGCCCGCTCGGCGCCGCCCTTGCCGAGGCCGGGGATGTAGGTCGCCTGGAGACAGCCGAGGACCAGGCCGTCGTCGTCCACCAGCACCAGCATCTCGTTGCGCGCGTCGGCCTCGATGTCCGCGAACGCCCGCTCGTAGGCGGGGGTCACGGTCACCGAGGCCGGGTCCACCACCCGCTCCTCGTCGGCGAGCAGCGCGAGGACGGCGGGCAGGTCGGCACGGGTGGCGGGACGCAGGATCACGGCCGCAGTCTCGCACACCCGTGCGCACTGGTGATCAAGGGCGGAAGCGCAGCACCTGCGGGTCGTGGTCGCTGTTCTGGTCCGCGAACTCCGCGTTGATGTGCACCGAGTCGTACTCGAAGTGGTGCACGCCGGGGCTGGTCAGGATCTGGTCGAGGACCTGGCTGTTGCCCTGGTAGACGTACGAGTAGCGCTCGCTCTCCGGCAGCGACAGCATGGCCGGGTAGAGCGCGCCGCCGTCGGTCATCGCCTGCGTGGTGCCGGAGAACTCGAAGTCGTTCATGTCGCCGACCACGAGCACGTTCGCCTGCTTGTCGACGGCCTCGATGTCCTTGACGAAGGCGTTGACGGCCTGCGCCTGGAGCAGTCGCTTGGTCTCGGAGGAACGGTTCGGCGGCTGGTGCTGGGAGACGATCGACTCGTCGCCGCCCTTCGAGGTGAGGTGGTTCGCGACCACGATCACGGTGCGGCCGCGGAAGCGGAACTCGCCCGCGAGCGGCTTGCGGCTGTTCTCCCAGGCCGGGTTCGCCGGGTCGATGCGGCCGGGGGAGAGGCTGAGGTGGGCGTCGCCCTTGGTGCCGGTGACGGCGACCGGGGTGGTCGCGTCGCCGCCCGCGCGGTCCACGAAGGAGACCCGCTCGGGGTTGAAGAGGAAGACCTGACGGATGTTGCCGCCGGGCTCGCCGCCGTCCTTGCCGTTCTGCGGGTCGATCGAGCGCCACTCGTACGCCGGACCGCCGGCCGCCGCGATCGCCGCCGTGAACTTCTTCAGCGTCTCGCCGGCCGTGACCGTGCCGTCGTTCTTGGCGCCGTTGTCGTCCTGGATCTCCTCCAGGGCGACGATGTCGGGCGAGGCGAGGTTCTCGACGACCGCCTTCGCGAGCGCGTCGAACTTCTCCTGCGGGTCGGTCGGGTCGAGGTTCTCCACGTTGTACGTGGCGACCGCCAGCTCGTTCTTGTGCTGGCGCTCCGTCACCTCGCGCTCCAGGCCCATGTCGACGTGCTCGCCGAGCGTGCGGGCCACCAGGGTGTAGCCGCCGTACTGGTTGAAGTCCAGCGGGCCCTCGGTGGTGCCGGTCAGCCAGTCGCCGACGTTGGCCTTCGGGAAGGGCTGCTGCGCGAGCGGCGCGAGCTGCTGGATCTGGAGCCGGCCGGTGTTCTGCGCGTCGTACGAGCCGTAGACCGTGCCGCCGCGGCTGTTGTCGTTCTCGAACGGCTTCACCGTCACCCACAGCTCGGCGTACGGGTCGGTGGCGCCGACCACGCGTGAGGAGCCGATTTCGACGTTCATGCCCTCCAGGGACTCGTAGTAGTCCAGGGCGTACGTCTCCGGGTCGAGCGTCAGCCCGTTGATCGAGCCGCCGGCCGCCGGGTCGCCCGCCGGGGCGTACGCCTCGGGGACCGAGCCGGACCAGACGTCGACGGGCGCCGGGACCTCGTTGCCCTTGGAGACGACCGTGATGACCGGCTTGGAGATCTGGGTCAGCGACTGGTTGCCGGAGTTCAGTCCGCCGGGCACGTACTCGGTCACCGTGCCGTTGACGCTCACCGCGTCGCCGACGGCGACGGTCGGGACGGAGCTCGTGAAGACGAAGATGCCTTCGCTGGTGGCCGGGTTGTCGTCGGCGTCCGGATCCTGGATCCAGAATCCACGCGAACCGTAGGTCCGCACGCCGGTGACGACGCCGGTCACCCCGCTCACCTGCTTGCCGACCAGCGGCGAGGTGCGGGTGGTGCCCTGGATGTCGTGGATCCGGGCGGGGATGGCCGCGCCGGCGACGGTCGCGGTGGTCACCGCCTCGTCGGCGGAGGCCGCCGTGCCGCCGAGCAGACCGGCGGCGAGGGCGGCGGAGACGACGGCGGCGACGGCCGCGGATCTCGGTATGGAGGAAGACATCAAGGCACTCCGTGGGGATTTGGACGAACGATCGAAAGATCTACGCGCGTCAATTTCGATGCAGAGCAGCACACTTGTCAAGGGTCGACGGGTGTACGAAGGCTGACGCCCCGATGAACCGGCGGACCGCCCCCGGAATGCGTCTACGCTGAAGGTCGCGCCGCCTTGCCGCCGCGCCGGCGCGCGACCGTCCCGTCCCCGCCCTCCCCCGTGGCCTCAACGGCACGGGAGGTACCCCATCGCCGAGGAGAACACCCGACATGGCACCGGACCACCCGACCCTTCCCCCCGTTCGGCTGCCCTCGGACGCGGAGCTGGCGCGGGAGGCCCTGGCCGCCCCCCTCCTCACCCGCGCCGTGCGGCTCGCCCGCTGGGCCGGCCCGGAGACCCGGGTGGGCGCGGGCGGCGAACTCGTCGACGAGCAGCTGCCCGCCGCCGCCGAGGCCCTCGGCCTGGCCGGCGACGAGGACGGCGAGGCGTACGCCAGCGAGGCCTGGCGGGTCGCCGTCGACACCGGCCTCGTCGAGGTCCACGACCCCGAGGACGCCGACGACACGGCCGACGGCGAGGGCGCCGCGGGCAGTGGGGACGAGGAGGCCGGCACCGTCACCGTCGGCGAGAACCTCGGCCTGCTCACCGCCGGTTCGCCGCAGGACGTCCTCGCCGTCTGGCTCGACGGCTTCGACGCCGTCTTCTCCGACGCCACCGCGCCCTACATCGACGACCTCGACGCGCTCGTCGGCCCCGACGGCCAGATCGACTTCGAGGCCCTCGACTGGGACCCGGAGGGCGAGGCCGAGTTCCTGGAGGGCGTCCTCGGCAACCTCTACCTGCTGACCGTCACCGAGGGCGGCGCCGGCGAGGGGCCGGTGCCGCTGCCCGCGCTCGCCGCCTCGATGGTCGTCCCCGACGACATGAGCGAGCCCACCGACGCCGTCCTGGAGCAGGTCTCCGACGCGATGATGCGGCTCGACGAGCAGTTCCGGATCCTGGAGCCGATCGGCCTCGTCGAGTACCAGCCCGTCGACGAGGCCCTGATGGTCGAGGAGGGCGAGCAGGGCCCGGCCGAGCCCGCCGCGCCCTTCGACGACGAGGACGTCAGCCGCTACGGCATGGTCCGGCTCACCCCGCTCGGTCTCTACGGCGTCCGCGCCCGGATGCTGGAGGCCGGCCTCACCGCTCCCGCCGTCGGCGAGCTCGCCGACAAGGGCGCCGACGTGCTGCTCGACGGCCTCGCCCACTACCCGCAGGCCGCCGCCCGCGCCGAGACCGCCGGCTGGCTCGCCGCCCGCGACGCCTCCACCGCGGCCGCCGAGCTGCTCGCCGCCGCCCGCGGCAGCGACCCCGGCGCCCCGCTGCGCCGGCTCCACGCCCAGCAGGCCCTCTCCCTCGTCGGCCCGGACGCCGAACCGGCCGTACGGGAGGTCCTCGACGACCCCGAACTCGGCGGCCTCGCCCGGGTCTGGCTCGCCGAGCGCGGCGCGGCGGACATCCCGGCCCCGCCCGAGTCGATGATCTTCTGGCTGGCCGTCGACACCATCGCCGCCCACCTCGACGCCGACGGCGACCTGGAGGAACTCCAGGACCTCATCGAGGGCCTGACCGGCCGTCACGGCGGCTTCTTCGAGGAGGTGTGGCGCGTCGACCACCCGGCCACCGCCGACGTCCTCGACGCCATGGGCCGCCTCCACCGCGACAAGCCGTCGGCGAAGGAGGCCCGCAAGGCGGCGTTCAAGGCGAGGTCGCGGGGCTGACGGGGGTACGGGGCCGGGCCCGGCCGGGCCCGGCTCACGTCCGCAGGTACGACGCCCCGTTCATGTCGAGCACCGTCCCCGAGGCCCACTCCGCCTCCGGGGACGCCAGCCACAGCACCGCCGCGGCGATCTCCTCCGGGCTCGCCACCCGGCCGAACGGGGACTGGGTGCGAATGGCCTCGCCCTCCGGGCCGGTGAGCCTCGGCGCCACCCGCTCCGTCGCGAAGAATCCCGGCGCCACCGAGGCGACCCCGATGCCGTGCGGGGCGAGGGCCACGGCGAGGGACTGGCCGAGCGCGTGGACGGCGGCCTTCGTGGCGCCGTACGCCGGGTGGTCCGGCTCGCCGCGGAAGGCGCCGCGCGAGCCGATGTTGACGATGCGGCCGCCGGTCCCTCCCTCGATCATCCGGTGCGCCGCGCGGTGGCTGAGATACGCGGTGCCGAGCAGGTTCACGGAGACGTGCCGCTGCCACAGCTCCGCCCACTCCTCGTACGGCGTCGTCGCCGGAGGGTGCGGCAGGTTCACGGCCGCGTTGTTGACCAGGACGTCCAGGCCGCCGAGCGCCTCGGCCGCCGTGTCCGCGACCCGGCCGGCCTCCGCCGGGTCGGCCAGGTCGCCGGAGACCAGGGCGTGGCCGGTGCCGTCGAGGGAGTCGAGGGTCGCGCGGGCCTCGTCGGCGCGCGAGCCGTAATGCACGCACACCCGGTCGCCGTTGGCCGCGAAGGCCCGGGCCACCGCGCGGCCCAGGCCGCGCGACGCGCCGCTGACCAGTACGCGCCTACCGTACGGGGGCAGGTTCATGGAGGATCGCCTTTCTGTTCAAGTGCCGTTTATACGGGGGCGCGACCGTGTGCCGCGACACCAGGTGACAACAGGTGACGACAGGAAGAAGACCGTCATGTCCCAGACCCGCAGAGAGTTCGCCAAGAAGTCCGTCGCGGCGGGCGCCGGCCTCGCCCTCACCGGCGCCGTCGGTGCGCTCGCCACCGCGCCGCAGGCCCTGGCCGCCGACGATTACGAGGTGAGCAGCGGCGCCGCCGGCGGAAACGGCCACGGCCGTACCCTCGGCTACGGCGAGCTGGTCGCCGATCCGGACGGCATCCTGGCCCTCCCCGAGGGCTTCACCTACCGGGTCGTCACCCACAGCGGCGTCACCCGCCTGGAGACCGGCGAGTTCACGCCCTCCAACCACGACGGCACCGCCACCTTCGACGGCCCGCGCGGCACCACGTACCTCGTCAACAACCACGAGCTCAAGGGCCCGCGTTCCAAGTGGACCTACCCCGTCCCGCTCACCGAGGGCCTGGTCTACGACCCGGCGGCCGCCGGCGGCTGCACGGTCGTCGAGGTGCACCGCGACGGCACGGTCGCCGAGTGGGTCGGCATCGCCGGCACGTCCACCAACTGCGCGGGCGGCCGCACCCCCTGGGGCACCTGGCTGACCTGCGAGGAGACCGAGGACCTGGCCGGCAAGAACGGCATGACCAAGGACCACGGTTACGTCTTCGAGGTCGACCCGCACGACCAGGGCGCGAACCTCGACCCGAAGCCCGTCAAGGCCTTCGGGCGCTACGCCCACGAGGCCGTCGTCGTCGACCCCAGGCGCGGCCACGTCTACCTCACCGAGGACGCCGCCGGCCCCAACGGCCTGTTCTACCGCTGGGTCCCGCCGCACGGCTTCGAGCACGGCCGCGGGCAGCTCGCGACGCTCGCCGACGACGCGGGCCGGCTCCAGGCGCCCCGGTGCTTCGACTCCGCCGGACAGTACGTCGACGACCTCTCCCGCGCCACGCGGATCGGCACCGTCTACGGCGTGGACTGGGTCGACGTCGAGGACCGCGACGCCCGTACGGTCTCGGTGCGCAAGCAGTTCGGCGAGGGCGAGGTGACCCGCGCCCGCAAGCTGGAGGGCATGTGGTGGGGCGACGGCGGCGCGTACGTCGTCTCCTCGTACGCCCGCGAGGAGAGCCCCGTCGCGCACGACGGCCAGGTCTGGTTCTACGACCCGAAGCGCCGCACGCTCACCCTCCAGGTGCTGCTCGGCGTCAACGCCGCACCGGAGCAGGACGGCGCCTTCGACGGTCCCGACAACATCACCGTCTCCCCGTACGGCGGCCTCGTCATCGCCGAGGACGGCGAGGGCGTCAACCACCTCTTCGGCGCGACCGAGAGCGGCCGCACCTACCCGATCGCCCGCAACGACCTGAACGACAGCGAGTTCACCGGCGTGACCTTCTCGCCCGACGGCGACACCCTCTTCGCCAACATCCAGAACCCGGGCATCATGCTCGCGATCACCGGCCCCTGGCGCCGCCAGCCGCGCCGCTGAGCCGACCGCCGACCGGGCCCCGCGCACGCCCGCGCGAGGCCCGGTCGGCCTCAGAGCGCCTGGGCGGCGGGCTTCACCATGCCCCGCACGGTGCGGGACTTCACGAAGTCGCCGATCGCCGTCATCTCCCACTCGCCGGAGAACTGGCGGATGAGCTTGGCCATCATCACGCCCGTCTGCGGCTCCGCCGTGGTCAGGTCGAAGCGGACCAGCTCCTCGCCGGTCGTCCCGTCGATCAGCCGGCAGTACGCCTTGGCGACCTCGGTGAACTTCTGGCCGGAGAAGGAGTTGACGGTGAAGACCAGACCCGTGGTGTCGGCCGGCAGCCGGCCCAGGTCGACGACGATGACCTCGTCGTCGCCCGCGCCCTCGCCGGTCAGGTTGTCGCCGGAGTGCTTGACGGCGCCGTCGAGGATGGACAGCTTGCCGAAGTAGCAGCTGTCGATGTGGTTGCGCTGCGGACCGTACGCGATGACGGAGGCGTCCAGGTCGATGTCCCGGCCGCGGTAGGCGGGCTCCCAGCCGAGGCCCATCTTGACCGTGGAGAGCAGCGGGCGGCCGCCCTTGACCAGGGACACGGTCTGGTTCTTCTGCAGGCTGACCCGGCCCTTGTCCAGGTTGATCTTCCCGGTGCCGACCGGCGGCGCAGCCGGGGGAGCGGGGGGAGCGGGGGGCGCCGGGGGAGCGGTGGGAGGCGCGGGCGGGGTCTGCCAGGACGGCGGGGCGGCGGGGGCCTGCGCGGGCGCGGGGGCGGCGGCGGGCGCGGGGGCCGGCGTGGGCTCCTCGTCCACCGACACACCGAAGTCGGTCGCGATGCCGGCGAGCCCGTTCGCGTATCCCTGACCCACCGCGCGGGCCTTCCACGCCCCGCCGCGCAGATAGATCTCCATGACCACGAGCGCCGTCTCGGTGGCGAGCCGCGGCGGGGTGAAGGTGGCGAGGACGCTGCCGTCGTCCGCGTTCCGCAGCGTGGCGGTGGGCTCGATGCCCTGGAAGGTCTGGCCCGCGGCGTCCGGGCTCGCGGTGACCACGATCTTCTCGACGCCGGCCGGCACGGCGGAGGTGTCCACCAGGATGGCGTCGGGCGCCGCGCCGCCGCCGGAGCGGTACGTGACACCGGGGCCTGACGGCTGGTTGTAGAAGATGAAGTCGTCGTCGGAACGCACCTTGCCGTTGGCGCCGAGCAGCAGGCCCGAGACGTCGAGCCGCACCGGGGCGGCGACGTCCACCGCCACGCGCGCGGCGGTGAGAGGGATGTTCGAGCCGGGGGTCATAGCGGTCATGCCCCGGGTAACGAACGACCTCCCTTTGCCGTTCCCTTACCTGCGCCCGGTTCGGCCACCCCGGTGAAATATTCTTTCGACTCGTGGGTGGGAGCTCTTTTCGGACACGGGACGTGGACGAGGCGCGCGAGGAGATCGAGGCGCGCTATTACGCCAACTTCATGGATGTCATCGACGCGCGCGAGGGACGTCCCTTCGCCGCGCGCTTCGACACCGTCGCCCTCGGGCCGCTGATGATCGGCGACCTGAGCTGCGGCGCGGACGTGCGGATGCGCTTCGGCGAGCTGGGCGCGTTCCACCTCAACGCGCCGATGAGCGGGACCATGGAGGTGCGCCAGGGCAGGAGCGGGCGCCGCCTGCTGGCCACCCCTGAGGAGGCGATGCTGCTCGACCCGTCGGGCGACACCTTCCTCGACCGGTGGACCGGGGACTGCCGTTCGCTCTCGGTCAAGATCGGCGCGGCGGCCCTCGAAGAGCGTCTGGAGGCGCTGCTCGGGCGCCCGCCGGGCGCCCGGCTCACCTTCGGCCCCGGGCTCGACATCACCCGCGGCCCCGGACTCAGCTGGGTGACCTTCGCCCGGCAGGTGGCGGCCGGGGCGCTCGCCGGCCACGGCCTCGCCACCCACGAGCTGGTCGCCCGCCCGCTCCAGGAGGCGCTGCTCAACGGCCTGCTGCTCGCCGCCGACCACCCCTGGCGCGACGAGCTGGACCGTCCCGCCGGCCCGGCCAGGCCCGCGCCCGTCAAGCGGGTGATGGACGCGGTGCGGGCCCGTCCCGAGCACCCCTTCACCACCACCGAGCTGGCCGGTGTCGCCCGCGTCAGCGTGCGCCGGCTCCAGGAGTCGTTCCGCGAGCACGTGGGGATGTCCCCGATGGCGTACGTGCGCGAGGTGCGCCTTGACCGGGTCCACGAGGAGCTGCGCACGGGCGACCCGGACGGGCTGGCCGTCGGCGAGGTGGCCTGGCGCTGGGGCTTCACCCACCCGGGCCGGTTCGCGGCGCAGTACCGCGCCCGGTTCGGCGAGTCGCCCTCGCGCACCCTGCGCGGCTGACGGGTCGTGGTCGGGGGTCGTGACCGGCAGCGCGACCCCGGCGTGACCGGATCGGTAGTTCGCGCGGCCAGTCGTGACCGATTCCGTCGCGTTCGATGACCACTCAGGATCGAATGCGTCGCGTTTTGTGGACAGCGGCCGCGCTTCGCGGCTCGCGACGATCTTGACCGCGTCCTATCGTCGGTTCGTCCGCGTGCCTCCGAGCATGCGTCGACCCGGGCCCCGGCCGGCTCCCCCGCATTGTCCGGCCGGGCCTGTGCTTTCCTCTCCCGGCTTCGCCAGCGCCAGCAGCGCCGCACCGGCGAGCCCCGCCGCCCCGAGGACCGGCAGCAGCACCCGTACGTCCACCACCGCCAGCAGGCCCGCGCCGAGCGCGATGGCCACCGCGTTCGGCACGAAGACCAGGGTGTTCGCGGTCCCCGCCGCCCGGCCCACGGCCTCCGCCGGAACGTTCCGCTGGACGGCCGTCAGCGCGGCGATCAGGACCCACGGCAGGCCCACGCCGACGAGCACGCTCGCGGCCCAGGCGGTCGTGTCGTACGGCAGTGCCCGTCCCGCCGCGCCCAGGGCGAAGAGCCCGAGGCCGGCCGCCGCGAGGGCCCGCTCCGGAAGACGCCGCAGCAACGGCCCCGCGGTGAGGCCGGCCGCGACGGACCCGGCGCCCTGCACCGCGTAGAGGACGCCCGCGTACGCCGGGGAGTGGCCGAGACCCCGGTCGACGACCGCGTAGATCGCGGCCCCGTTCAGGCCCGCGAGCAGCATGGTGAAGCCGCCCGCGGCGACGAGCAGCCGCAGGAGCGGCGACTTCCACAGCAGCCGTGCGCCGTCGGCGACCCGGGGCCGCCGCTCCGGCGCGGGCGGCTCCTCCCGCACCCGCAGGAGGGCGAACACGCCGGCCGCCAGGGCGAAGGTGACCGCGTCCAGGACGGCGACGGGACCGCCGCCGAAGCGGGCGAAGAGCCCGGCCGCGACGAGCGGGGCGAGCAGCTTCATCGCCTCGTTGACGGTCATCCGCAGCCCGTTGAGCTCCCCGAGCCGCTCCGGGTCGAGCGCGCCCGCCGCGAGCGCGGCCTCCGCCGCCTCGTGGACGGCGCCCTGTGTCCCGTACGCCAGGAGCACGACGAACAGCAGCCACACCCGCCCGGGCCGGTCCACCCAGATCAGCAGGGGCAGCAGCGCCGCCATCGCCAGGTTCACGGCGACGAGCAGCGGCCGCCGGCGCACCCGGTCGACGAGCGAGCCGAGCAGCGGCCCGAGCAGCGCGGGCGCCCACAGGGCGAAGGCGGTGAGGGCGGCCAGGCTGTCGGAGCCGGTGAGCGACTTGACCCAGATGCCGGAGACGAGCCACATCGCCGTCGTGCCGAAGGCGGACACGAGCACGGCTGTCAGATAGAGAGGTACGGAGAGAGGAACACGCATGTCGGCAGGCTGGCGTCTGAGGTGCCCGCGCCGGATCGGTCACCTGCCCTAATCCGGTCCGGAATCCGGTCCTACGGCGTTCCGTAGGACTGCAGCTCGATCAGCTGCCCGTCGGGGTCCCGCAGATGGGCGCTGCGCAGGCCGGGGCCCCACTCGGGGCGGTCGGCCGGGGCGAGGACCGGGCTGCCGCCGTGGTCCAGGCAGTGGGCGAAGCGCTCGTCGACGTCGTCGACCACGAACACCAGCATCGCCGCGTCCTGGGCGGGCTGTTCGGGCCGGGCGGGCAGCGCCGCCGTGCCGAGGGCGGCGGCCATCGCGCCGCGGTCGAACAGCGCGAGCACGGGCCGGCCGCCCTCCGCCTCCCAGTTGGCGTAGGGGCCGTCCGGCGTGCCCTTGTCGAGGGCGGCGCCGGACAGCTCCGGCAGGACGGCGTCGTAGAAGCGGAAGCAGGCGGAGAAACGGGTGACGAGCAGACGGGGGTAGGGGGCGAGGGCATCCACGAACGGCTCCTGGGCACGACGGGGCGCGAACGAGCGCACCCTGAAATAGTGGGTGGACACCCACTATAGGGACGCACCCTAGACTCCGTCCCATGGTTTCCGAGCCCGCCACCGCCCCGCCCGCCCCGCCGACCCTCCTCGGCCTGACCACCTATCTGCTCTCGCGCGTGGGCAAGACGGCCCGCGGCCGGCTGGCCGAACGCCTCGCCGAACGCGGGCTGCGGCTCTGGGACATGGCGGTGCTCGCCGCCCTCGCCGACTTCGGGCCGCACGCCCAGCGCGATCTCGTCCTGCGGCTCGGCGTCGACCCGAGCGACATGGCGAAGGTGGTCGACCACCTCGCCGCCGCGGGGTACGCGGACCGGGCGCGCGACCCGCGCGACCGCCGGCGCGTCTCCGTCACGCTCGCCCCCGCCGGCCGCGCCCTCCTCGCGGAGCTCGACGCCGAGGCCCGCGCCGTCCAGGACGAGGTGCTCGCCCCGCTCGACGCGCAGGAGCGCCAGGTCCTGCAGGAGCTGCTGCTCCGCGTCCAGCAGGGGCTGACGGCGGGCTGAGTGCTACGCGGCGGGCTGCGTCGCGCGGTTGCGCTCCCCGGCGGGCGGGGTCGCGTACGCCACGCGCCGGTGCGCGCGCCAGAGCATCAGCCGGACCGCGTACGGGTGGAGGCGCCGCGCCACGGCGAAGTACAGCCGGCCGCGGGCGTTGTGGATTCGTACGGCGGTGGCCAGGGTCACCGAGTCCTCGTCGACCAGGACCGAGGAGCGGAAGTCCAGGTGGGAGGCGTCCCGGCCGAGCATCAGCTCGCGGTGGCCGGAGCCCTGGACGGGGAACGGCAGGACGTGCCGCCAGGCGCGCGGGTCGCGGTCCATGCCGGGGCCCAGCGGCATCCGCCAGGCGTCGGCGAAGTCGGGGTGCGGGGCGGCCTCGTGGAGCAGGCGCGCGGTGTCGGGGCCCGGCACGGGTACGGCCCTCGGCCGGGTCCAGAAGAGCCGGTTGACGAGCAGCGCCCGGGGTGGGCGGCGGGCCGGCGGGTGGGGCAGGACGCCGAGCGCGGCCCGTTCCGCGTTGTCGAAGATCTCCTCGACCATGGCGTCGTGCACGGGCTCGATCGCCAGCTTGAAGAAGGCGAACGCGGCCGGGGGCATGGTCACTTCGAGCGCGTGGGAGATCCGGCAGCGGTCCGGGCCGAGCGGCTCCACGTCGACCCGGTGGTAGCCCTCGCCGAGGCCGCCGTCCGTCATGTCGAAGCGGACCGAGCGCCCCGGCTCGTGGGCGGTCACCCGGTAGCGCACCATGCCGTGCCCGCCGTCGGCGCCGACGCCGAGCGGGCGGTCCAGGACCATGGCGGGCCAGACCGGGGTGGGGAACAGGGGGTCGTCCGGCGCGGAGAGCCGGTCGACGAGGGCTCCGACGACCTCGGCCGGGGCCCGGACGATCCTCTGGTGGACGTTGCTCAGCGTGCGTGCAGCGCGCATGACGGCACCTCCATACGGGAGCGTATGTTCAACCGTACGGTAGCGTACGGAGACATGCGAGAGCATCGGGACCCCAAGGAAGAAGGCGGCCGAGGCGACCGAGCCGGCCGCAGGCGCCTGACCGCGGACGACTGGGCGGACGCGGCCCTCGCCGCGCTCGGCGAACGCGGGCTCGGGGGTGTCGCCGTCGAACCCCTCGCGGCCCGCCTGGGCGCCACCAAGGGCAGCTTCTACTGGCACTTCGCCAACCGGGACGCGCTCGTCACCGCGGCCCTGAACCGCTGGGAGGAGCTGTCCACCGAGCGGATCATCACGGCCATGGAGGCCGCCGAACCCGACCCCGAGGCCCGCCTCGCCGCACTCCTGCGCGGCGCGACCGCACTGGCCGCCGAGGACCCCCTGGAGGTCCGCCTCTTCGCCGCCGCCGACCACCCCGCCGTCGCGGCCGCGCTCGCCCGCGTCACCGAACGCCGGGTCGGCTACCTCGCCCACCTCTTCGAACTGCTCGGCTTCCCACCCGCCGAAGCCCGCCGCCGCGGCTTCCTCGCCTACACCAGCTACCTCGGCCACGCCCAACTCGCCCACGCGGCCCCGGACACGGTCCCGAAGGACCCGGCCTACCCGGCCTCGGTGCTCGCCGCGCTGCTCAGGCCGTGACGCGCGCCGCCCGGCGCGACTCGAACCACAGTGCCGCGCCCGTCACCAGCGCGCCCGTGCCCTCCCAGAGGCCCACACCCAGGAAGCCGGACGGGGCGCGGTCGGTGAGGACCGCGAGGGTGAAGACGGTGCAGGTGAGGAGGCGGAAGGGGACCGTCCAGCGGAAGAAGGACTTCCAGTCGGCGAGGGCGGCGAGGACGTAGTAGACGCCCATGTTGAGCGCCGCCATGGAGGAGGCGGTCAGGAAGAGGAGGGTGTGGTCGTCGGCCGCGCGGCTCGCCTCGGACACCGGCGTCAGGCCCATGAGGCGGATCGTGGTGTCGGGCGAGACCAGGCCCACCACGCCGAGGGCCGCGGCCAGCACGCCGAAGACGGCCATGGTCCAGCCGGACAGGGAACGGGGCAGACGCACGGCGGGTCCTCCGGGGACATGAGGTGTCGCGAACATATGCGCGGGGCATGGACAGGACACCTGCATACCGTGCGGTGGGGGCCGATCCCTCATCGGCCCCCACTTTTACGTCACTTCAGCCCGTCACTTCAGCCTGCCACCGCGGCCCGTCACTTCAGCGCGGCCTTCATCATCTTCTGCGCCACCGGCGCCGCCAGACCGTTGCCGCTGACCTCCGAGCGCGCCGCGCCCGAGTCCTCGATCATGACCGCGACGGCGACCTCCTTGCCGGTGGCCGGGTCCTTCGCGTACGAGGTGAACCAGGCGTACGGCGTCTTGCTGTTGTTCTCGCCGTGCTGGGCCGTGCCGGTCTTGCCGCCGACCTCCATCCCGGCGATCGACGCGTTCGATCCGGTGCCCTCCTCGACCACCGTCCGCATCGCGCTGCGCAGCTGCTCCGCCGTCCCGGACGACATGATCCGCCGGGTGTCGCCGTCCTCGTACGTCTGGAGCGGGTCGCCGTCGGAGTCGACGACCTGCGACACCATGTGGGGCGCGGCCATGAGCCCGTCGTTGGCGATGGCCGCCGACACCATGGCCATCTGCAGCGGCGTGGCCGTCACGTCGAACTGGCCGATGCCGGTCAGCCCGGTCTGCGCCTTGTCCATGCCCGACGGGTACACGCTGGCGTAGGCCCGTACGGGCACGTCCAGCTCCTTGTCGTTGAAGCCGAACTTCTCCGCCATCGCCTTCACCTTGTCCTGGCCCAGGTCGACGGCCATCTTCCCGAAGACGTTGTTGCAGGAGTAGCGCAGCGCGGTGCGGATCGTCGCGTTCTCGCACGGCGCCGACGCGTTCTCGTTGGGCAGCACGGTCCGGGTGCCGGGCAGCGTGTACGGGTTCGGGCTGTCGGTCGCCGTGTCCACGGAGCCGTACAGCCCGTCCTCCAGCGCCGCCGCCGCGACGACCAGCTTGAACGTGGAGCCCGGCGGCAGCGGCTGCCGCAGCGCCCGGTTGACCAGCGGCTTGTCCTCGTCCGCCATCAGCCGCTGCCACTCCTTGCCGTCCGTGAGCCCGGCGATCTTCGACGGGTCGTACGACGGAGTGGAGACCATGCCGAGGATCCGGCCGGTCTTCGGGTCGATGGCGACGGCGGCGCCCTTCTTGTTGCCGAGCGCCTTGTACCCGGCCTTCTGCACGGCCGGGTCGATGGTCGTGAGGACCGTGCCCGGCTCCGCCTGCTTGCGGGTCAGCGCGTCGACCGGGTTCTTCAGCCGGGAGTCGGTGCCGTCGAGGACGTCCGCGTAGATGCCCTCCAGCTGGGTCGCCCCGTACGCCTGGGAGCTGTAGCCGGTGACGGCCGCGTAGAGCCTGCCGTCGGTGTAGTCGCGCTTGTACGCGAGGTCGCCGCCCTCCGTCCGCTTCGAGCCGGTGACCGGCGAACCGGCCACGACGATGTTGCCCAGCGGCTGCGCGTACTGCGCGATGGTCTTCCGCCGGTTCTTCTTGTCGTTCGCGAGGGCCTTGCCTTCGTACCCCTGCACCCAGGTGGCCCGGCCGAGCAGGGCCAGCACCAGGAGCAGCGCGAAGACCGAGGCGCGCCTGATCGTCTTGTTCATCCCGAATGCGGGACGAACGGGTGGCGGGGCGGCGTTCCGGATCTGTCCGGTTTCTCAGGGAACCTTCATGTAGGGTGCACGCACCGTCCCCGGCCCTCACCCCGGCGTGATGAACCCCGACTCGTACGCCGCGATCACCGCCTGCGTACGGTCCCGGGTGCGCGTCTTCGCGAGGACGGCGGCCACGTGCGTCTTCACCGTCGCCGCGCCCACGCCCAGCAGGCCGGCGATCTCCGCGTTCGTCAGGCCCTTCGCCATGTGCCGCAGCACCTCCGCCTCCCGGTCGGTGAGCCGGGCCGCCCAGGGCGGCGCGGCCGGCGGACTGCGGCGGGCGTGCTCGGCGGCGAGGCCCCGCACCGCCGCCGGGTAGAGCAGCGAGTCGGTGCGGGCGACCAGCCGGACCGCGCTCACCAGCTCCTCCGGCGCGGCCCGCTTCAGCAGGAAGCCGGCGGCGCCGACGCGCAGCGCCTCGTACACATAGGCGTCGTTCTCGAAGGTGGTGACGACCACGATCCGGGGGCCGTCGGGGAGCCCCGCGAGGATCTGCTCGGTGGCCCGGATCCCGTCGATCTCCGGCATCCGCACGTCCATCAGGACCACGTCCGGCCGCAGCTCCCGCACCACCGACACCGCCTCGGCGCCGGTCGCCGCCTCGCCGACGACCGTGAGGTCCGGCTCCGCGTCCAGGATCACCCGCAGCGCCGTCCGCACCATCCGCTCGTCGTCGGCGACCACCACCCGGATCGGCGCGCCCGCCGTCCCGGTCGTCGCTTCCCCCGTCATCCCGCCGCCCGTCATCCCGCCGCCCGCCACGTCGCCCGTCATCCCGCCCGTCGTCCCGCCCGTCGTCCCGCCCGTCGTCCCGCCCGTCATCGCGTGCCTCCCACCGGCAGCCGGGCCGCCAGTCGCCACACGCCGTCCACCGGGCCGGCCTCGGCCGTGCCGCCGAGCAGCCGGGCGCGCTCGGCGACGCCGCGCAGCCCGCGCCCGCCGTCCGGGCGGGCCACCGGGGCGGTGCGGCCGCCGTCGGGCAGCGGATTCTCCATGGTGATCTCCAGTTCGTCCCCCGACAGCGCGATCCGCGCCGTCACCGTCTCCTCGCGCGCGTGGCGCACGGCGTTGGTCAGCCCCTCCTGCACGATCCGGTACGCCTCCCGCGACACCGCCTCCGGCAGTCCGGCCAGCTCCCCGCGCACCGTCAGCGCCACCCGCGCGCCGCCCGTGCCCGCGCCCGCGCCCCGGACGAGCGCGTCGAGCGCCTCCAGGCCGGGCGCCGGCAGCGTGCCGTCGTCCTCGCCGCTGCGCAACAGGCCGAGTACGGCGTCGAGTTCGCCGACCGTGCGCCGGGTGGTCTCCTCGATGGCGGTGAGCGCCTCCCGTACGAAGTCCAGATCGGGCGTGCCCGCGTCGAGCACCCGGCGGGCCGCCCCGGCCTGCAGGGTGACGGCGCTGAGCGCGTGCCCGACGGAGTCGTGCAGCTCGCGGGCGAGCCGGTTGCGCACGGCCAGTTCGGCGGACCGGCGCTCCGCCGCGGCCAGCCGGTCGGCCGGACTCGGGCCGAGCAGCCGGGGCGCGGCGGCGGCGAGCAGCGCACCCGTCCCGGCCGCCGTCGCGGCGAGCGCCAGGAGCATCAGGAGCCCGAGCGGCAGCCCGGCCCAGACCAGCCACTCCTGGTCCATGTGCCAGAGCTGGCTGGTCGCGGAGTCGCGGAGCTCCGCCGAGAACGGCAGCGCCGCCACGGACACCGCGAACGGCGGCAGCGCCAGGCTGGCCCCGCTGAGCAGCGCGCCCGCGCCCAGGTGCAGCGTGAACCAGCCGGCCGTGCGCGCCCGCGCGCTCGGGCCGCGCGCCGGGCCGTCCGCGAACCGCCCGGCCTCCACCCCGCACAGCGCCCGCGCCGCCGCCACCGACATCGGCCGGGCCAGCGGGAAGAGCGCGGTGACGGCGGCGAGCGGCAGCCCGACCGCGTACGCCCCGAACTGCACGCTGAGGCCGCCGGTGAACAGCCCGCCGCCGCCGGTGAGCGGGCCGACGACGACGGTGCCGACCAGCCAGTACGGCATGAACAGGGCGCCGCCCAGGATCAGATGGAGCCAGCGCCGCCGGGCCCGCTGTCCGAACAGGGCCTGCACGGCTCGGATCACGCCGCCGCGCCCCGGCGGCCACGGCGGGTGAGGACCACGGCCAGGCAGCCGGCCAGCAAAAATCCGGTGATCATCTCGCCAGCGTAGGCGGTGATCATCTGGCCCGTCGGCTCCTTCTCCGCATCCGTCACCGGCAGCAGCGCGACCAGCGTCATGAACGCGCCCCAGCACCCCGCCGCGCCGGATGCCACCCAGGACACGGCGAGCGCCGTCCGCAGCCGCAGCCCGGCGGGCCGCCGCCAGACCAGGCACACGGTGCCCGCGGCGGCGAGGACGAGGAACAGGGCCCGTACGACGTCGACGGTCGCCTTGTCGCTGTCGTACTCCGCCGCGAGCGCGGGCGAGAGGCCGGCGGTCACGCCGCAGGCCCACAGGGCGTGCAGCACGGCCGGTACGAGCGCCAGTACGGCCCCGGCCACGGCGACGGACCGGAGGCCCGGGCCCATGAGCCGCCCGGGCAGCTCGCCGAGCCGCCCGGCCCAGACACGGCTCCAGCGGTCGCGGGCGTACAGGGCGAAGAGGGTTCCGAGGGCGAGGCCCTGGACGATGAACCCGCCGTACACGACGGGGAAGACCCACGCGTCGAGGAAGGGCTCCTTGGCGGCCCCGGTCGACACGGGCCCGGAGCCGCCGAAGAGGGCGGCGATCAGCTGGCCCGGGTACCCCGCCATGATCGGGGCGAGCAGCCCGGTCGCCGCCCACATCGGGAAGGCGAGCAGCCAGGCCCGCACCCGCGTGCCCCACGGCCGGGTCAGCAGCAGGGCGAGCAGCACCACGACGGCGTCGGCGAGCAGCGTGAGGGAGTTGGCGACGCCCATCAGCGTCGGATGCGCGAGCAGCACGCTGCCGTCGGGGATGCCGACGCGACTGCCGGCCACCCAGGCCGCTTTCAGGGCCATGTACGGGAGGCAGGCGCCCATGGCGAGGACGCGCAGCGCCGGGCGGAGGGGCCCGGCGGGGCCGGTGGGGGCGGTGGGTGCGGTGGTTGTCGTCATGCCCTCACCCTCGCGCCCGCACCGGGCCCGGCACGTCCTGCCGTACGGCGAACCGCCTCCGCCGCACGGGGGAGAGGCCCGACCCTTAGGGACTAGAGACGGCGGGTCGCGAGGGCGAGCCGGTCGCGGGCCTCGAACAGCGCGCCCTTGACGGCCCGTTCGCGCTCGGGCGTCAGCCGGGCCACCGGCACCGAGCAGCTGATCGCGTCGCGGGCGGGGGAGCGGTAGGGGATCGCGATGCCGAAGCAGCGCAGGCCGAGGGTGCTCTCCTCGCGGTCCACCGCGTACCCCTGCTCGCGGATGCCCCGGAGCTCCTCGATCAGCCGCTCGCGGTCGGTGACCGTGTGCTCGGTGACCGCGGGCAGCGCCTCCGGCAGCAGCCTGCGCACCTGCTCGTCGCCGAGGGTGGCGAGCAGCGCCTTGCCGAGCGCGGTGGAGTGGGCGGGCAGCCGGCGGCCGACGCGGGTGGACGGCCGCAGATGGTGCCGGGACTGACGGGTCGCCAGGTAGACCACGTCGGTGCCGTCGAGCCGCGCCAGATGGATGGTCTCGGTGGTGTCGTCGGAGAGCCGGTCGAGGGTGGGCCCGGCGGCGGCCACCACCTCGTCGCCGTCCACGTACGACGTGCCGACGAGCAGCGCCCGCACCCCGATGCCGTACCGGGTGCCGGTCGCGTCCGTCTCCACCCAGCCGAGCTCGACCAGGGTGCGCAGCAGCATGTAGAGGCTGGACTTGGGGTAGCCGACGGCCTCCTGGACGGTCGCGAGCGAGTGCATGCCGGGCCGGCCGGCCAGCCACTCCAGCAACTCCACCGTCCGCACCGCGGACTTGACCTGGCCCCCGCCCGTGTCGCTGCCCGGCATCCCTTCGCCCCCTCAGGCCGTCGGGGACAAGCCCCTTGTGGAGACGGCTCGGCCGTCTCTAGAGTCCCTGGCATATTCACCTACTGGGACGTTGTTCAGAATAGCGAACGAGGTGCGTGGCGTGGTGGCGACGGCGGAACCAGTGTGGAGCGTGGACCCGAGGACGGGGAAGCCGCGCGAACAGGTCGCGGTGACGGCCGACGGCGAGGAGCTCGACCGGGTCGTACGGGCCGCGCACGCCACCCTCGGCGCGCTCGCCGCCCGCCCCGCGCGCGCCCTGCTGCTGCGCACCGCGGCCGACCTCCTCGACGAGGCCCGGGACTCGGTCGTCGAGGCCGCCGACGCCGAGACCGCGCTCGGCCCGGTCCGGCTCACCGGAGAACTGGCCCGCACCACCGCACAGTTGCGCTTCTTCGCCGACATCGTCGACGAGGGCGCCTTCCTCGACGTGCGGATCTCCCGGCCCGATGCCACCACCACGCCGCCCACGCCCGACCTGCGGCGCATGAAGATCCCGCTCGGCGTCGTCGCCGTCTACTCCGCGAGCAACTTCCCGCTGGCCTTCTCCGTCCCCGGCGGCGACACCGCCAGCGCGCTCGCCGCAGGCTGCCCCGTGGTCGTCAAGGCGCACCCGGACCACCCGGCCACCTCCGAGTTGTGCGTCGCCCTGCTGCGCCGGGCCGCCGCCAAGGCCGGGCTCCCGGAGGACGTCGTCTCCCTCGTGCACGGCTTCGACGCGGGAGTGGAACTCATCCGCCACCCGCTGGTCGCCGCCGCCGGCTTCACCGGCTCGGTGCGCGGCGGGCGCGCGCTCCACGACGCGGCCGCCGCCCGCCCCGTACCCATCCCCTTCCACGGCGAACTCGGCTCGCTCAACCCGGTGGTGATCACCGAGGCCGCCGCCGGGACGCGCGCCGAGGAGATCGGCGCCGGGCTCGCCGCCTCCATGACCCAGGGACAGGGCCAGTTCTGCACGAAGCCGGGCTTCGTGCTCGCTCCGGCGGGCCCGGCGGGCGACCGCTTGGTGGCCGCGCTCACCGCGGCCGTCAGCGAGACCGAGCCCGGCGTGATGCTGGACCACCGGATGCGCGACGCCTTCGTCGACGGCGTACGGGAACGGGCCGCGCTCCCCGGTGTCACCGCGCCCGTCACGCCCGGCGCGGGCGGCGAGCACACGGTCAGCGCCGGAGTCCTCATGGTGGCCGCGGGCCTGCTGCCCGAGGGCGGCCACGGGGCCCTCCTCGAGGAGTGCTTCGGGCCGGTGACGGTCGTCGCGCGGTACGCGTCGCGCGCGGAGATCGGCGCGGTCCTCGCCCTCCTGCCCGGCAACCTCACCGCCACCCTGCAGATGGCCGAAGGCCCGGCCGACGCCGACGCCGACGCCGACGCCGATCCGGACGCCGACGGTCCGGCCGATCCCGACGCCGCCTCCCTGCTCGCCGAACTCACCCCGCTGGCCGGGCGGATCCTCGTCAACGGCTGGCCGACCGGCGTGGCCGTGGCCGACGCCCAGCACCACGGCGGCCCCTACCCGGCCACCACCTCACCGTTCACCTCGGTCGGCGGCACGGCGATCGAGCGCTGGCTGCGCCCGGTCACGTACCAGTCGGCCCCGCGGCACCTGCTCCCGCCGGAGCTCCGGGACTGATCACAGGCCCGGGAGGTGCCTCACACCCGCACCACGATCTTGCCGGTGTGGGTGTTGGACTCCAGCAGCCGGTGCGCGTCCGGCAGCGCCTCCAGGCCCTCGAAGGTCTCGGCGATCACCGGTGCCAGCGAGCCGTCGCGCAGCCCGGAGCCGATGAACCCGGCCATCCGGGCGCGCCCCTCCGCCGACCGCACGACCGCGCCGTTCGCATAGCCGCGCACGGTCAGCGGCCACTGCATCGGCACCTCGGCGGGCCGCGCGTCCAGCCAGCCGTAGAGCACCGCCGTGCCCTCCGGGCGCAGCGCACCGCCGAGCCGCGCGAAACCGGGCCCGCCGACCGGGTCGAAGACCACGTCGGCGCCCTCGCCGCCGGTGATCCGGCGCACCTCGGCGATCAGGTCCTGCTCGTCGGTGGCGACCACGTGCGGGGCGCCGAGCGCGAGCAGCCGCTCGCTCTTGGCCGCGCCACGGGTGGCGGCGATCGGGACCGCGCCGATCCGCAGCGCCGTCTGGATCGCGGCCGTGCCTACCCCGCTGGACGCGCCCGTGATCACCACATGGGCGCCGGGGCGGAGCCCGCCCGCCTCCACCATGCCGCCGTACGCCGTCGAGTACGCGAGCCAGGCCGCCGCCCCGGCCACCGCGTCCACCCCCGTGGGACGCGGCACCAGGTACTCCTCGCGCAGCACCACGCGCTCCGCGTACACCCCGTGCACCCCGAAGTCGAAGTTGGCCGCCGCCATCACCGGGTCGCCCGGCGCGTACGCCGTGACGCCCTCGCCGACATCCTCGACGACGCCCGCCGCCTCGTAACCCAGCCGCGAACCCGGCAGCGTCGGCTGGTAGTAGTAGCCGCCCGAACGGAACAGCGCCTCGGCCCGGTTGAGCCCGATCGCCGCCACCCGCACCCGCACCTCGCCCGGCCCGGGCGCCGGCAGCGAGGTCTCCTCGACGGTCAGCACCTCGGGCCCGCCCAGCTCGTGGAAGAGAACCGCCCTGGTCCTCATCTCCTGCGTGTCATTTCCCATGCGTTCGAAGCTAGGCACGGCCGGCGAGACGATCCATGTCCGACCGGCTTCCGACCATGTCCGATCGTCTCGGGCGGTACGGTGCGGGGCATGGACGTACTGAGCGATGCCATCGCCGCCATGCGCACCGGCCGCCCTCACTCCTCCCGCACCGTCCGCTTCGCGCCCTGGGGCATCCGCTTCCCCATGAGCAAGGGCGCCGGTTTCCACGTCGTCCTCCAGGGCACCGCCTGGCTGCTGCCCCCGGAGGGCCCGGGCGACGGAGCGCCCGTCCGGCTCGGCCCCGGGGACGTCGTCCTGCTCGCCCACGGCACCGGCCACGGCCTCGCCGACCGGCCCGACACCCCGCTCGTGGACGCCGTGCCCGCGCCCGACGGCTCCTGGCCCACGCCGCCCGACCGCGGGCCGGTCGGCGCCGAGGAGACCCTGCTCCTCTGCGGCGCCTACCAGTTGAACCGCACCCGCGCCCATCCGCTGCTCACCGAGCTGCCCCCGTACGTCCACATCCCCGCCCGGGTCGGCGCCCACCCGCGGCTCCGCGCCGCCGTCGACCTGCTCGGCGCCGAGCTCGCCGAGCCGCAGCCCGGCTCCGACGCCGTCGTGCCCGCGCTCCTCGACACCCTGCTGCTCTACCTGCTGCGCACCTGGTGGCTGGCCGAGCGCGCCGACCGCTCCACCGGTTGGTCCGCCGCCCTCGCCGACCCGGCCGTCGCCGCCGCGCTGCGCGCCCTGCACGGCGACCCAGCCCGCTCCTGGACGGTCGAGGAGCTCGGCGCCCTCGGCGGCCTCTCCCGCGCCGCCTTCGCCCGCCGCTTCACCGCCCTGGTGGGCCGGCCCCCGCTCGCGTACCTCACCTGGTGGCGGATGACGACCGCCGGGCGGCGGCTCCGCGCCGACGACCTGCCGCTGCGAGTGGTCGCTCAACGCTCCGGCTACGCCTCGGAGTTCGCCTTCGCCAAGGCGTTCAAGCGGGAGTACGGGGTGGCGCCGGGCCAGTACCGGAAGGCGTCGTGAGCCGAAGGTGCGGCGGCCGGTCACCGGCGGCGGGGGAGCTTCAGCGAGGCGAGCGCGGTCAGCGTCAGCAGACCCGCGCTGATCAGGAGCGAGGTGCGCAGGGCGCCGGCCACGCCCGCGGCGGCGAAGGAGCCGAAGACCGCGACGGCCAGCGCGCCCGCCGTCTGCCGGATCGCGTTCAGGAGGCCCGCCGCCGTGCCCGCGCGCTCGGCCGGGACGGCCTCCAGCATCGAGGCGATCAGCGGCGGCAGCGCGAAGCCGCAGCCCAGCGCCAGCGGCACCAGCAGCAGCGCCTGTGCCACCCGCGGGGTGTCCGCGTCGACCACGAGCAGGCCGAGCAGCCCGGCCACCGAGACGACCTGGCCGACGACGATCGGCAGCCGGGCGCCGTACCGGGCCGCGACCTTCGCCGAGAGCACGTTCACACCGGCGAGCAGTCCGGTCATCGGCAGGAACATCAGGCCCGCGCCCAGCGCGGAGAGCCCGAGGACCTGCTGGAAGAAGAGGCTGAAGACGAAGACCATGCCGTAGAACGCGATGGTGTTGGCCGCGCCCGCCGTCACCGCCACCAGCACGGTGGTGTCGCGGAACAGGCCCAGCGGCACCATCGGGTGCTTCCGCCGCGCCTCGATCAGCAGGAACGCGGCGAAGAAGACCGCCGCGACCCCCAGCGCCCACCACGCCTCCGTACCGCCCTCGATCGCCGCGAAGGTCAGCGCCGCGAGCGCCACCACGGCCGTCAGCTGGCCGGGCAGGTCGAGCGGGGCGGGGCGGCGCGCCGAGCGGGCGACGCGGGTGAGCAGGGCGAGCGCGAGCAGGCCGAGCGGCAGGTTGATGAAGAAGATCGCCCGCCAGCTCCACGCCGTGGTCAGCGCGCCGCCCGCGACCGGGCCGAGCGCGACGGCGACCGTGCCGCCCGCCGCCCACAGCGACACGGCGCGGGCCCGCCGCGCGGGATCGCCGTACGCCTCCCGTACGAGCGCGAGCGAGGCCGGCAGCATCACGGCGGCCGCCACGCCCTGCACCGTACGGGCCGCGAGCAGCGTCGGCAGGCCGGGCGCCAGGCCGCAGGCGGCGGAGGCGAGGGTGAAGACGACGACCCCGACGCCGTAGGCCCGGCTCGCGCCGATCCGGTCGGCGAGCGCGCCGCTGGACAGCAGCAGCGCGGCGAAGGCGAGCGTGTAGGAGTCGACGACCCACTGCAGTCCGCTCATCCCCGCCCGCAGGTCGGCGCCGATCGCGGGCAGGGCGACGTTGACGACGGAGGTGTCGAGGGTGATGAGGGCGAAGCCCAGCATGGCGGCGGCCAGCGCGGGGCCGGGGCGGGGACCGGGTCGGGGGCCGCGGTGCGGGGCGGGACGGGAGGAGGAGGCCGCAGGGGCGTCAACGGGGGCCGGGGAGAGGTCGGTTGAGGTCATGCCCTCAGCCTCGTGATCTCCGGGGCCGTAGAGTAGTGGCCTGAATGCCATATGACCGGAGGTTCTGGCCATGTCCGCTGTCCGGCGCGTCGCCGTCATCGCCGCCCCGCCCGTCTCGATGTTCAACCTCGCCATCCCGGAGATGCTCTTCGCCAAGGTCGAGGTCGACGGCGGACCCGGCTACGAGACGGTCATCTGCACCACCGACCCCGGACCCGTCACCACGTCCGGCGCCCTCGACCTGCACATTCCGCACGGCCTCGACGCGGTGGACGCCGCCGACACCGTGATCCTGGCGGGGACCGGCCAGTACGCGGACCCCGACCCGCGCATCCTCGACGTGCTGCGCCGGGCCGCCGCCGACGGCAAGCGGATCGCCTCCATCTGCACCGGCGCCTTCGCGCTCGCCGCCGCCGGACTCCTCGACGGACGCCGGGCCACCACCTACTGGGCCTACAGCGGGCTGCTCGCCGAACGGCACCCGGCCGTCGACCTCCAGGACGACGTGCTCTTCGTCCAGGACGGCCCGCTGCTCACCTCCTCCGGCTACGCCGCCGGCATCGACCTGTGCCTGCACATCATCCGCACCGACCACGGCGCCGCCGTCGCCAACCAGGTGGCCCGGCTCGCCCTCGTCGCGCCCGTACGGCCCGGCGGCCAGGCCCAGTTCACCCAGACGCCGCTGCCGCCCGAGCGCGGGGTCTCCTTCACCGAGACCCGGGCGTGGGCCATGGCCCACCTCGACGAGCCGCTCACCCTCACCGACCTGGCCCGGCACGCCGGCGTCTCCGTGCGCACCCTCTCCCGCCGTTTCCACGCCGAGACCGGGGTCAGCCCGCTCCAGTGGCTGCTCCACCAGCGCGTCGAGCGGGCCAGGGAACTCCTGGAGACCACCTCGCTGCCCATGGACCAGGTGGCGCGGGCGTGCGGGCTCGGCACGGCGGACTCGCTGCGGCAGCATCTGCTGCGCCGGACCGGGCTGACACCGAGCGCGTACCGGGCCTCCTTCAGCAGGCTGGCCGGAACCGCGTCACTGACCGGCGCGTCCTGAGAGCATGATCGAATCCCATATTCGTATCCAGTACGCGGTATCCACGGATCTCGACGCCGTCACCGACCTCCACGCCGAGGCCCGCGCCACCTACTACCGCGGCCACATCCCGGACGCCGACTTCGAGGGCCCCGAGGAGCTGGCCCGCACCCGCGCGGGCTGGGCGGGCGCGATCGACGAGGGCCGGGTCCTGGTCGCCCGCGTCGGCGGCGCCGGTGGCGAGATCGCCGGCATCGCCGCGTACGGGATCCGCGACGGGATCATGAACCTCAGCCAGCTCCACGTCCGCCCCGCCCGCTGGCGCGCCGGCATCGGCACCGCCCTCCACGCCGCCTGCGCCGCAGCCTGGCGCGCGGCCGCCGTCAGCACGGCCCGCCTGGAGGTGTACGAGCACAACCACCGCGCCCAGTCCTTCTACGCCGCCCACGGCTGGATCCCGGATCCGGACACCCCGCGCTCCGGTGCCCATCTGGTGCTCCGGCTCACACTCGCGCCCGCGGCGGAATGAAAGCGGCGCGGCGGGGCGTTCCCGTCACGGAACACCCCGCCCGCACCGTCGTCCACCGTCCAGGAGAGAACACCACCATGCGCGTCGAGATCTGGAGCGACATCGCCTGCCCCTGGTGCTACATCGGCAAGGCCCGCTTCGAGAAGGGCCTCGCGGCCTTCGCCCACCGTGACGAGATCGAGGTCGTGCACCGCTCCTTCGAGCTCGACCCGCACCGCGCCAAGGGCGACACCGCGCTGGTCCTGGACATGCTGGCGCAGAAGTACGGGCGGACGCTCGACGAGGCCCGCGCCATGGAGGCGCACGTGGCCTCCAACGCCCAGGCGGAGGGCCTCGGGTACCGGGCCGAGGGCCGCGACCACGGCAACACCTTCGACATCCACCGCCTGCTGCACCTGGCGAAGGACCGCGGCCGGCAGAACGAGCTCCTGGACCTCGCCTACCGCGCCAACTTCGCCGAGGAGCGCTCCGTCTTCGACCCGGAGACCCTGGTGGCCCTCGCCGTCGAGGCCGGGCTCGACGAGACCGAGGTGCGCGCGGTGCTCGCCGACGAGACCGCGTACGCCGACGCCGTACGGGCCGACGAGCGCGAGGCGGCCGAACTGGGCGCCAACGGCGTGCCGTTCTTCGTCCTCGACCGGAAGTACGGGGTCTCCGGCGGCCAGCCCGCCGAGGTCTTCACCCAGGCCCTGGAGCAGGCATGGGCCGGCCGCGCGCTGCAGCCGGTCGGCGGCGACGCCGCCGCCTGCGACGTCGACGGCGGCAACTGCTGAGGCGACGCCGCTGAGCAGCGCGCATAAGCAGTGCTTGGGGATTCCCCGCGATTTTTGCCAATTGACGTGAGATCGCGGGGAATCCAGGCTGGGACCATGGACCCCCTGGAGAGCACAGACGCCCTGGCCCCGCTCGGCGGCGCCGAGTTCGCGCCCACGCGGACCTATCTCAACACCTCCGCCTGCGGGCTGCTGCCCCGCCGCACCATCGAGGCCGTCACCCTCCTCGCCGAGGAGACCGCGGCCGGCCGCGCCGACGGCGCCGGCAGCTTCGACATCGTCGACGAGGCGCGGGCCGCCTTCGCCCGGCTCGCCCACGTCACCTCCGACCGGGTCGCGGTCGGCAGCTCGGTCTCCGTCCACGTCGGCATGGTGGCGCAGTCCATGCCGGCCGGGGCGGAGATCCTCTTCCCGGAGGACGAGTTCTCCTCCGTCGTCACCCCGTTCACGATCCGCGGCGACCTCAAGACCCGCTTCGTGCCCCTTGAGCGGCTCGCCGAGTCGGTGCGGCCGGAGACCGCGCTCGTCGCCTTCTCCGCCGTGCAGTCGAAGGACGGCCGGACCGCCGACTTCGCCGCGATCCGCGCCGCGGCGGCCGCGCACGGCGCCCGTACCCTCTTCGATGCCACCCAGTCGGCCGGCTGGCTGCCGATGCACGCCGGGGAGTGGGACTTCACCGTCTCCGCCGGCTACAAGTACCTGCTCTGCCCGCGCGGGGCGTCCTTCCTCACCGTCACCGAGGAGGCGCAGGACGCGCTGCTGCCGATCCACGCGGGCTGGGTCACCGGCGAGGAGCGGTGGGTCAACAGCTACGGCCCGGTGCGTGAACTGGCCCGCTCCGCCAAGCGGTTCGACGAACCCCCGGCCTTCATGTCGTACCACGGCGCGGCGCGGTCGCTCGCCCTCCTGGAGGAGATCGGCATCGAGCGGATCGAGGCCCACAACAAGGCCCTCGCCGCCCGCTTCCGCGCCGGGCTCACCGCGCTCGGCCACGCCCCGGTCCCGGACGAGTCGACCGTCGTCGGCGTCCCCGGCCTCGGCGACCGGGCCGAAGCGCTCCGCGGGGCCGGGGTGCTGCTCTCGGCCCGCGCGGGCAATCTGCGGGCCTCGTTCCACCTCTACAACTCCGCGGCGGACGTCGACCGGGCCCTGGAGGTCATCGCCGCCTAGGGCCCGCCCCGGGGCCGGCTAGCGGGCCTTCCCCGGCTCCGCGCACTCGCCGGCCTCCGGGCACAGGTTCTCCTCCAGGTGGGCGAGCAGCCGGGAGAGGTCCGCGCGCTCGGCGGAGCCGAGGCCGGCCAGGGAGCGCTCCTCCAGGTCGCGCCAGACGCCCTCGACGGCGGCGCGCAGCTCCTCGCCCTTCTCCGTCGGCTCGACGAGCACGGCCCGCCGGTCGTCGGGGTCGGGCCGGCGGTGCACGAAGCCGCACTGCTCCAGGCGCTGGAGCATCTTGGTGACCGTCGACGGGTCGAGCCCGAGCCGCTCGATCAGTACGGACTGGCGGGCCGGACCGCAGTCCCACAGCGCCATCATCAGGAACTCCTGCCCGGGGTGCAGGCCCAGCTCCTTGAGCAGCCGGCCGGCCGCGATCCGGTGCAGCCGGGCCACCCGGGACAGGGCGTGGCTGACCGGGCCGCCGCGGGCGGCGGACGGCAGCCGGTCCGCCGGGACGGTACAGACGGGGTCGGTTCCGGGCATGTTCGGCTCCTCGGGCGGGTTCTCTCCTCCAGAGAATATCTTGGCCAGCCAAACAATGCGCTACAGTGGCTCCCGCGGAGATAGTTGGCCGACCAATGTAATGCAATGGTTGGTCGACCACATACCTGCCTGCCTGCCTCGGAAGGACCCGTCATGACCACCGCCTTCGACGCCGTCGACCTCGCCGGCACCCGCCTCGCCAACCGCATCGCCATGGCCCCCATGACCCGCAGCCGGGCCGAGACCGCCGGCCGCGTCCCCACCCCGCTGGTCGCCGAGTACTACGCCCAGCGCGCCACCGCCGGCCTGATCATCACCGAGGGCGTCCAGCCCACCGCCGTCGGCCAGGGCTACCCCGACACCCCCGGCCTGCACAGCGCCGAGCAGATCGCCGCCTGGCGCCAGGTCACCGACGCCGTCCACGAGCGCGGCGGAAAGATCTTCGCCCAGCTGATGCACGCCGGCCGGATCAGCCACCCCGAGGTCCTCGGCGACGGCCTGCACCCCGTCGGCCCCTCCGCCGTCGCCCCGGCCGGACAGCTCTTCGCCGGCCCCGGCATGAAGGACTTCCGCACCCCGCGCGAACTCACCGCCGACGAGATCCACGAGACGGTCGAGGGCTTCGCCCAGGCCGCCCGCAACGCCGTCGAGGCCGGCTTCGACGGCGTCGAGATCCACGGCGCCAACGGCTACCTGGTCCACCAGTTCCTCGCCGACAACGCCAACCGGCGCACCGACGAGTGGGGCGGCTCCGTCGAGAACCGCATCCGCTTCGCCGTCGAGGTCGTCAAGGCCGTCGCCGCCGCCGTCGGCCCCGAGCGCACCGGCCTGCGCCTCTCCCCGGCCAACACCTACAACGACATCGCCGAGACCGACACCGAGGAGATCTACCCGGCCCTCGTCGCGGCCGTCGAGCCCCTCGGCATCGCGTACCTGCACGTCCTGGAGACGAACGCCGAGGTCCGCGAGCTGACCCTCGACCTGCGCAAGGCGTTCAGCGGCACCTTCATCCTCAACCCGGCCACCGAGGGCCCGACCGGTCCGGGCGCCCTGGCCCTGATCGAGGACGGCACCGCCGACCTCGTCGCCTTCGGCGCGCTCTTCATCGCCAACCCGGACCTCCCGGCCCGCCTCCAGGCCGGCGGCCCGTTCAACACCCCGGACCCCGCCACCTTCTTCGGCGGCGACCACCGCGGCTACACCGACTACCCGTCGCTGTAACCCGGGACGGGGCCCGATCGCGGGGTGGACGGTGTGTAGGGGCGGCCCCTACCGCCCCCACGCCTCCGTCACCGCGCGGCGCGCGCCCTCCAGGTCCACCGCGCGGCCCGTCTCCGCGAGGGCCGCGCCGAGCGCCGCCAGCGAGGACAGCACCGCACCCGGGGTGGCGTCCACCCCGTAGTGGTTCACCCGGATCATCTCCTTCGCCAGCGCGCCTCCGCCCGCGATCAGCGGCAGCGACGGGTCGGCGGCGAGCGCCTTCGCCACCAGCTCCGAGGCGTCCACGCCGGCCGGGACGCGCAGCGTCGTAGCGACCGGGGCCGCGTCCTTCGCCTCGTACACGTACGGCTCGATCCCGCCGCCCAGGGCCAGCGCCCCCGCGCGGGTCGCCGCGGCGGCGGCCGCGTGCCGGGCCATCAGCGCGTCCAGGCCCTCCGCCTCGATGCGGTCCAGACACGCCTCCAGGGCCAGCATCTCCAGCTGCGCCGGGGCGTGCAGCAGCGCCTTGCGGCCGCCGTCGATCCACCGCTCCTTCCAGTCCAGGAGGGAGAGGTACGAACGGCGCGGCGCCGCCGGGTTCGCGGCGAAGCGCTCCCAGGCCCGCGCGCTCACCGACACCGCCGAGACGCCGGCCGGGCCGCCCATCGCCTTCTGCGCGCCGATGATGCACATGTCGACGCCCCACGCGTCCGGCGTCACCGGCTCGGCGCCCACGGACGCCACCGCGTCCAGGTAGAACAGCGCGCCGTGCGCCCGCACGACCTCGCCGATCTCCGCGACCGGGTTGGTGTTGCCGGTCGCCGCCTCCGCGTGCACGAGGGACACGAAGTCGATCTCCGGGTGCTCCTCGAAGGCCCGCGCCACCTGCTCCGCGGTCACCGCCGTGTGGAACGGCACCTCCAGGTCGACCACCGTGGCGCCGCAGTCCCGCAGCCAGTTGCCGAAGGTCTGCCCGTACGGGCCGGTGACGATGTTCAGCGCGGTCGAGCCCGCCCGCGCCCCGCTGCGGATGCAGCCCTCCAGCGGCAGCAGCGCCTCGCCCTGGGTGATCACCACGTCCTGCTCGGTGGAGAGCAGCGCGGCGACCCGGCGCTCGATCGACGCGAAGTGCGCGGCGGTCAGCGGGGCCAGGTCCAGGAGCGGGTGTGTCACGGTCACGGCGGTGCCTTCTTCGGGGTCGAATGCGTGTCGCATACATCGGTTTCGAGCTCGTGCCAGCGTAAGTGTTCTGTCCGAGGCGACGTGCCGTCACGGTGGTGTTCGGAACGTGTCACAGGCCGCGTACCGCCGGGTCCGGGCGCTTCCCACCGGAACGGCGTCGATGGGATGTTGCGGGCCGGAGCGGCCCGCACGAGGCGCCGCAGGGAGAAAACGGGGTGGACACCATGGCTCGGAGAACCGACAGAACCGACATGAGCGAGGGGACCGAGAGGACCGGCAGAACCGCCCGGCGGGGCTCGCTGCGCCGGGCGGCCGTGACCGCCGCGGTGCTCGCCGTCGCCGCGCCGCTGACCCTCGGCGCCGCCGGGCACGCGGGAGCGGCGGGGCCGGCCGCCGCGCCGGGGGCCGTGCGGGCGGCCGCGGACCGCCCGATCGTCTTCGCCCGCTACAACGCGGCCGCGCCCGTCGAGGACCTGTACGCGATCTCCCCGACCGGCGGCGCGCCCGTCAAGCAGCTCACCCACACCCCCGACGTCAGCGACGTGATGCCCAGCTGGTCCCCGGACGGCACTCGGGTGGCGTTCCTCCGCTACGGGTCCGGCGGCGCCGTCGACGGCATCTGGACGATGAAGAGCACGGGCGGCGACCTGAAGCCCGTGCCCGGCACCAAGGGCGCCTCCGACCCGGCGTGGTCCCCGGACGGCACGCGGATCGCCTACTCCAAGCCGGTCGGCACTCAGCGCGAGATCTACGTGTCCGACGTCGACGGCAGCCCCGCCAAGCGGCTCACCCACACCGCGGCGGACGAGTTCCACCCGACCTGGTCCCCGGACGGCGGGTCCCTGGCGTACAGCCGCGCGGACGCGTCCGGGCACAGCAGGCTGATGCGGATCGAGCTGTCCACCCTGGCGCAGACGCCGGTCACCCTGGCCTTCTCCCAGGACTGGACGCCCGACTGGTCGCGCGGCAACCGGATCGTCTTCGGCCGGGTGGACTCCACCGGCTTCGCCCACCTCTACGTCGTCCGCCCCGACGGCGGGGGACTGCACCGCATCACCTCGGCCCGCGCCAACGACGAGTACCCCTCCTGGTCGCCGGACGGCAGGCGCCTGGTCTTCACCCGGGGCGGCACCGACGACGCGGACCCCGAGCACCTCTTCCTGGTACGGGCCGACGGCACCGCGCTCACCCAGCTCACCAAGGCCGACTCGCACGACCTGGAGGCCGACTGGCGGCCGTAGCCCGCGTCAGCGGCTCCCGTCAGGAAGGTGACGAAGATCGCCGCCCGGGAGCCGGGCGGCGGCTCGTAGAGTGCGGGTATGAGCGATCACGTGGTGCTGCATGTGAAGGGGCGGGTGCTCGTCGGCCCGGAGGACGTACGGGACGAAGTGTGGTGCGTCGACGGGCGGATCACGTTCGAGCGGCCGCCCGCGGCCCTCGCCGCAGAGACCCTGACCGTCGAGGGCTGGGCGCTGCCCGGCCTGGTCGACGCCCACTGCCATGTCGGGCTCGACAAGCACGGTCCGGTCGACGAGGGCACGGCAGAGAAGCAGGCCCTGACCGACCGGGACGCCGGCACGCTCCTGATCCGTGACGCCGGTTCGCCGTCCGACACGCGCTGGATCGACGCCCGCGAGGACCTGCCGAAGATCATCCGTGCGGGCCGGCACATCGCCCGCACCCGCCGCTACATCCGCAACTACGCCCACGAGATCGAGCCCGACGAGCTCGTCGAATACGTCGGCCGCGAGGCCCGGCGCGGCGACGGCTGGGTCAAGCTGGTCGGCGACTGGATCGACCGCGGCCTCGGCGACCTGGCGCCGTCCTGGCCGCGCGCCGAGGTGGAGGCCGCCATCGCCGAGGCGCACCGGCTCGGCGCCCGCGTCACCGCGCACTGCTTCGCCGAGGACTCGCTGCGCGACCTGGTCGAGGCGGGCATCGACTGCGTCGAGCACGCCACCGGCCTCACCGAGGAGACCATCCCGCTCTTCGCCGAGCGCGGGGTCGCCATCGTGCCCACGCTCGTCAACATCGCGACCTTCCCGCACCTCGCGGACGGCGGCGAGGAGAAGTTCCCGCGCTGGTCCGCCCACATGCGCCGGCTGTACGAGCGGCGGTACGACACGGTCCGCGCCGCCTGGGACGCGGGCGTCCCGGTCTTCGTCGGCACCGACGCGGGCGGCTCGCTGCCGCACGGCCTGGTCGCCGCCGAGGTCGAGGAGCTGACGAAGGCCGGCATCCCCGCGCTCGACGCCCTCTCCGCCACCACCTGGCACGCCCGCGCCTGGCTGGGCCGTCCCGCTCTGGAGGAGGGCGCGCCGGCCGACCTCGTCGTCTACGGCGAGGACCCGCGCGCCGACGTCCGCGTCCTCGCGGCGCCCCGCCGGGTCGTCGTCAACGGCCGGGTCATCGCCTAGGACCTCGGGTACGTCGCCAGCCGGGCCTTCTTCGCCGGGATGAAGACCTCCGGCAGGTCCACCTCCGGCAGCACGATCTCCGGGCCGAGCTCGAAGCCGGTCCGGGCGAGCCGGGTGAGCACCTTCTCGTTGGCGGCGTCCGGCTCGCCGACGATCCGGGTGTGCCCGGTCAGCGCGAAGTCGAGCAGGGCGGTGAGCAGCCCCTCGGTGAAGCCCCGCTCGGGCGCGACCGTGGGCGCGACGAACAGGTGCACGCCGATGTCGCCGGGCCGGGCCTCGTAGCACTCGGAGATCCGGTCGGCCCCGGGGTCGTAGGTCTGGAAGACGGCCACCGGCTCGTCGTCGCGGTGGACGAGGAAGCCGTGGTGGGTGGTGAGCGAGTCGAGGTGCGCGTAGACGTCCCGCACCTGCTCGACGGTGGTGCCGTTCATGCCCCAGAAGCGGGCGCGCTCCTCGTTCACCCAGCGGTGGATGAGCGGCGCGTCGGCGTCGGGGTCGATGCGGTCGACGCGGACGGTGCCGAAGCCCTCGACGTGCTGTGTGTGCTCAGTCCTGCTCATGGTCTTCCTTCACGAGGTCGTTCCAGTCGGTGGTGACAGGGGCGAGTTCGCCCCGCAGCCACAGGGGCAGCTGGTCGCGGTGGTGCGGGTCGCCGGCCACGCCGGAGGCGCCGAAGGGCACGACCCACCGGCTGCGGTCGCGGTCGGCCAGGTCCCACACGTAGCGGGCGGCGGAGGCGCGGGCGCTGCGGTCGGTCCAGCCGGGCACGCTGGAGGTGGAGAGCACACAGTCGTGGTCGCCGCCGAGCCCCGGCCACTGGTCGTCGTCCGCGTCCGGAAGCGCCTGCCAGGGCGCGAGCCGGTGCGTCACCGCCCAGGCCGGCGGCGGATCGCCCGCGGCGACCTCCTCCAGCGCCTCTCGTACGGTTCGGGCCACGTCCTCGTCCGGTACGGGCCCGGTGACGAGCAGCGTCTCCAGGGCGAGGCCCACCCGGGGACCGAGCGCCAGCCAGGGCCGGAAGAGCGCGGGGTACGGGGCGGGTTCGCGCAGTTCCGTGAAGGCCGGGTGCGCGGCCAGGCGCCGTACGACCGCGCCGCGCACCGCCGCGTAGAGCCCGGCGTCCGCGCTGTCGGCGTCCATCCGCCGGTCCCAGCCGAGGAGCGCGGCCCGCACCCGGCGGGCGGCGCGGGAGAGAGCGGACGTGTCGGTGGCGCGGACCCGCTCCAGGAGCCGTCGGGCGGACGGGTTGTCGGTGTCGGCGTGGACGGCGGCCATCGCGTCCGGCGTCCAGGAGTCGGAGGCGTCGAGGAGGGCGGCTATGCGCTCGGCCCGGTGCGGTGGCGCGAACTCGACGCCGAGCGGCGCGGCGAGCCCGCGCTCGTTGGCCATCACGGCGTGTCCGCCGACGGCGGCCCGGGGCATGGCGGCGGCCCGGCCGGTCCAGGCGTGCGCGGCGTCCCACGAGGGCACCACGCGCAGGGAGTTGGCCCGGTCCCGTACCGGAACGTACCCGGCCACCCGGTGCAGCAGCCCGCCGTCGGCGTCGGCGGCCTGCACGACGTTCACCGGCTCGACCCACCCGTCGAGCGCGCGGTCCACGTCCGCGACGGTCCGCGCGCGCAGCAGCGCGGGCAGCACGGACAAGCCCGACTCGCCGGTGACGCGGGGCGGGTAGCGGAGGCTGACCGCCTCCCATTCGCGGCCGACGGCTGCGCCGGAGCCCGTTGTCCGCCCGGGGCCGGCGGCCTGCTCGGCGTCGCCCGCCTGCTCGGCGCCGGCCGCCGGCGCGGCCTCCGGGGCCGGGGCGTGGTCCGCCGGGGCGTGGTCCGCAGAGACACCGTCCGTCGTGCCGTGGTCCGCGGGGGCGCGGTCCGTCGAGGGGCGGCCCGCCGGGCCGGTCGTTCCCGCGCCGGGGACGCCCGCACGTTCCGGGCCTCCCGCACGTTCCGCACGTTCCGCGCCGTCCGCGCCGTCCGCGCCCTCCGCACGTTCCGCGCCGTCCGCGCCGTCCGCGGCCTCCGGGCCCTCCGCGGCCTCCGCGGCCTCCGGGCCCTCCGCGGCCTCCGGGCCCTCCGCGGCCTCCGGGCCCTCCGCGCCGATGATCACCGGGCCCCGGGCCGTCTCGATCACCTCGATCACGGTCGGCCGCGTCGCGCCCTTCACCCGCACGCTCTCGGTGTGCGCGGTGGCCGGTTCCCAGCCGTCCGGGCCGAGGGCCTCGACGCGGCCGTCGGAGAGGCGGCGGAGGCGCTCGCGGTAGAGGTCCTGGCAGTCGGCCATGGCGTTGGTGATGGCCCAGGCGACCCGGCCGGCGTGGCCGAAGTGGGCGAGGCCGGGGACGCCGGGGACGGCGAGGCCGAGGACGTCGTAGTCGGGGCAGGAGAGACGTATCTGCTGATAGACGCCGGGCGCCTCGATGAAGCGGTGCGGGTCGCCGGCCACGAGCGGCGCGCCGCTCGCCGTACGGGCGCCGGAGACGACCCAGCCGTTGGAGCCGGCCGTGCCGGGGCCGTCCGAGGCGAAGAGCTCCGTCCACTCCTCGCCGAGGTGCCGGGCGACCTCCTCGCGCCACAGCTTGGTGGGGAAGCCCGCGAAGAGGATGTGGGTGGAGAGCCACACCGCGAGCGGCGTCCACGGCTCCCAGCGGCCGGGCGCGAGCCCCGTCGCCGCGAACTCGGTTGCCCGCCGGGCCCCTTCGGCCAGGCCGTCGTTGACCCCGTCCACGTACGCCCGCACCCATGCGGCCGTCTCCGCGTCGAGGCGGTCGTGGCAGCGGCGCGCGGTGTCGGCGAGCCGGGCCTGCCGGACGAAGGTGTCCCAGCCGGTCTCCGCCGCGCCGAGGAACTCCGCCGTTGTGCCCTGCGCCCGGTGTCGCTCCACCTCCAGCTGCCAGGCCCGGTCGAGGGCGGTGACCCGGCCCTGGGCGCGGGCGAGTTCGCGCGGGTCGGCGGCGCGCAGATGAGGGACGCCGAAGGCGTCCCGGAAGACCTCGATGCTCACTGCGCTCCCCGCGCTCCCCGACTTGGTTAGGTTAGCCTGCCCTAAATTAATCTACCAGGGCCGTGGCGCGGGGTCGTGCGGCGCGTTGACGATTCGTTACTCCGGCCCGGCGCGTGTCGTTGTTGTTCCTTCGTCGAAGGGGTCTCCGCGCCCGCGCGCGGTGACGCGCGGGGCTCGTGATGACGGTTGTGTCGATTTCATTCGAAAATGAGCACGGAAACCACCCTTTAGGGTGAACTCACGCCAGGTGTCTGCCAGTTCACCCACAGTGCGTAAAGATTCCGGTGTCTCAAGTCGCCGGAGCCGCAACGACCCACAGTCCCCGTGGCGAGCGGCCGGCGACGCCATGTCTCTTGTGGGGGTTCCACCGCCTTGAACAGCAACACCTTCCGCCTGCCCGCACGCCGTTCCGCCGCCGCGGCCACCGTCGCCGCACTCGCCGTCGGCCCGCTGGTCCTCGCCGCGCCGGCCGCCCACGCCGACGGGGGCTCGAACGGCGGCGGACAGGGCCACGCCACCGCCGTCGTCCTGCGCACCACCCTCGACGTCGACCTGCTCAACAAGACGGTGAACGTGCCCGTGCGCGCCTCCCTCAACGAGGTCGAGGCGCCGGCCAGCGCCGCGAAGACCGCGCTCAGCGTGAAGGTGCAGGGCGCGGAGGGCGGCGAGCCCGTCGACATCCTGAAGGCTGACGTCGCCACCTCCGAGGCGACCGTGGAGGGGAACACCGCCCAGGGCCACGTCAACCTCGCCAAGGCCCGGATCCACGTCCCCGGACTCCCGGCCCTGTCCCTGATCGAACTGGAGAAGGTCACCTCCAAGGCCGTCTGCGAGGCCGGCAAGCACCCGGTCGCCGAGTCGAACCTGCTCGGCCACGTCACCGTCCTCGGCAAGAAGACGACCCTCTCCACCGGCGGCCAGACCAAGGTCAGCGTCCCGGGTGTCGGCGACGTGGTCCTCGACCTCTCCCGCACCTCCACCACCTCCGACACCGCCGCCGCCACCGCGCTCGAACTCTCCGTGGAGGTCAACCCGCTCAAACTGGGCGTCGCCGAGGTCAGGGGCAAGGTCACGCTCGCCGAGGCCACCTGCGCCACCCCGGCCGGCAGCAAGCCGAGCGAACAGCCCAGCGAACAGCCCTCGCACCAGCCCAGCACGCAGCCCTCGCACCAGCCGTCCGCCCAGCCCAGCCACGACACCGGGGTGACCACGCAGAACGGCGGCACCACCCCGACCCAGAACCTCGCCGAGACCGGCGGCAGTTCCATGACGCCGTACCTGGCCGGCGGCGCCGTGCTGCTGCTCGGCGTGGGCGGCGGCGCACTCTTCCTGGCGCGCGGCCGGGCCCGCGCCCGCGGCTGACCGGCCCGAGGGGGAAGAACAAGGGGGCAGACGAGGGGTGGCGCCGGCTCGGCGCCACCCCTCCGTACGAGACCGTACGAGACCGTACGAGACCGTACGAGACCCGAATGAGACCGTACGAGGCCCGCGTCCTCAGCCCAGCAGCAGCAACGCCTGGTCCAGCGCCTGCAGGAAGCGGTTCGTCGTCACCCGGTCCCGCACCGCGAGCCGCAGCCAGTTCCGGTCGAGCCCCGGGAAGGTGTCCCCGCGCCGGGCCGCGAAACCGAGCGCCCGCAGGTGCTCCCGTACCGCGTCCGCGCCCTCGATCCGGACCAGCACGAACGGACCCTCCGCCGCCGCGACCGCCCGCACCTCGTCGAACTCCGCGAGCCCCGCCAGCAGGTGCGCCCGCTCCACCCCGATCCGGTGCGCCGCCTCCTCGGCCTCCACGAGCGCCGCCGGCGACATGCACGCCTCCGCCGCCACCAGGGCCGGCGTCGACACCGGCCACAGCGGCTGTACGCGCTCCAGCGCGGCGATCGTCTCCGGCTCCGCCAGCACGTAGCCGATCCGCAGCCCCGCCAGACCCCAGGTCTTCGTCAGGCTCCGCAGCACCACCAGACCCGGCACGTCCGTCCGCGACGCCAGCGACTCCCGCTCGCCCGGCACCGCGTCCATGAACGCCTCGTCGACCACCAGCCACCGCCCCGGCCGGGCGAGCGACGCGATCGCCGCCGCCGGATGGAGCACGGACGTCGGGTTGGTCGGATTGCCGATCACGACCAGATCCGCGTCCTCCGGCACCGCCGCCGGATCGAACCGGAAGCCGTCCTGCTCGCGCAGCAGCACCCGCTCCACCTCGTGCCCGGCGTCCCGCAGCGCCGCCTCCGGCTCCGTGAACTGCGGATGCACCACCACCGGCCGGCGCGCCGGCAGCGCCCGCGCGAGCAGCACGAACGCCTCCGCCGCGCCCGCCGTCAGCAGCACCCGCCGGCCCGGCAGATCGTGCCGCTCGGCCACCGCCGCCCGCGCCGCCCGCCCGTCCGGATATGCCGCGAGCCCCGTCAGCGAGTCCGCGATCCGCTCCCGCAGCCAGGCGGGCGGGGTGTCCGTCCGCACGTTGACCGCGAGATCGGTCAGCTTCTCGTCCCGCACCTCGGCGTCGCCGTGGTGTCTGAGGTCGTGCGTGTCAGCGGAGCTGTCCGCGGAAGTGTGAATGTCCATGGCCGCCGTCGTGTGGGGGAGTGGGGATGAGGGTGGGGGTGGTGCGTGTGGGGGAAGGGTGGAGCTCGTCAGCGAGATACCCGTGAGTATCGGGCAACAAGCGTGCGGCTGGGGAGACTTCGTTCGGACGAAATGGTGCGGAACGGGCAATGGCGCAGGTCACACACCTGCTCTTCCGCTTCGGCACCAGGAGAACCGCCCCCGGCAGCCCCGCCCCGCGCAGCGCCGCCGCCTCCGCCACCGACGCCGTTCCCGTCGCCGCCAGCGGCACCGCCGATGGATGCGGTACGGCCACGCCGGCCAGTTCCTCGCTCCCGAACGCCCGCACCGGCACCCCGAGCAGCGAAGCCGCCCCGGCGATCCCCGGCTCGCCCGCGCGCACGTCCAGCGTCGCCAGCGCCGTCACGTCCGCGCCCGTCAGCCCCGCCTCCCGCAGCGTCGCCGCCACCAGACCGAGCACCTCCGAGGCCGCGGCCCCGGACCGGGCGCCGACCCCGACGACGACCACGGCGGGGCCGCCCGGCCCGAGGTGCGGGAAAGAGGGCGCATCGGATAGCAAGGGCCCATGGCTGTAGTCGTCGCGCTCGGCGCGTTCCTCATGACGCTGTTCGGCGGCTGGACCGCCCAGCGCGTCACCGACCGCCGCCACCTCGTCCTCGGCCTCGCCGGCGGGCTCATGCTCGGCGTCGTCGGACTCGACCTGCTGCCCGAGGCCATCGGTGCGGCGGGCGAGACGGTCTTCGGCGTGCCCCAGGCCCTGCTGCTCTTCGTCGGCGGCTTCCTCTTCGCCCACGTCGTGGAACGACTCCTCGCCACCCGCCGCGCCGCCCACGGCGCCGAGGCCGGCGACCGCGTCCCGCAGGTCGGCCTCACGGCCGCGGCCGCCATGGTGCTGCACAGCCTCATGGACGGCATCGCCCTCGGCGCCGCCTTCCAGGTCAGCGGCGGCATGGGCGCCACCGTCGCGATCGCCGTCATCACCCACGACTTCGCCGACGGCTTCAACACGTACACGATCACGACTCTCTACGGGAACGCCCGCCGCAAGGCCATCGCCATGCTCCTCGCCGACGCCGTCGCCCCGATCGTCGGAGCCGGCCTCGCCACCCTGTTCACCCTCCCGGAGGAACTGCTCGGCAGCTATCTCGGCTTCTTCGGCGGCGCCCTGCTCTACCTCGCCGCCGCCGAGATCCTGCCCGAGGCCCACCACGAACACCCCGCCCGCACCACCCTGCTCTGCACGATGGCGGGCGTGGCGTTCATCTGGCTCGTCGTGGGCCTCTCCGGCGGCTGAACTCACGCGGCCGGCCTGCCTCCGGCACTCGCGCAGTGCGCCACGAACCGGGCCGCGACCTCCGGAGAACCCGCCCAGTGCGTGTGCAGATAACTGGCGTGCACACCGCCCTGTACGAAGCCCTCGACCCGCATCTCCGGCTGACGCAGCCCCCAGGCCGCCCGCTCCCCGGCTCCCGGCTCGATCACCGTCCGATGGAACTCGTGCCCCCGCATCCGCGTCCCGGCCGCCGCCAGCGCGCTGTCGCTCACCGCGACCGCGTCCCGGTACCCGAGCGTCAGCCGCGGCGACATCCGCGCGTCGGCGTCGAGGACTCCGCACATCGGCCGCCCGTCCAGCGACCGCGCGAGATACAACAGCCCGGCGCACTCGGCGGCGACGGGCGCGCCGGAGCGCGCGAGCGCCGCCACGGCCTCGCGCAGCTTCCCGTTCGCGGACAGCTCCTCCCCGTACACCTCGGGGAACCCGCCGCCTATGACGAGCCCGGACGTGCCCTCGGGGAGGGTTTCGTCGCGGAGGGGATCGAAGGTGACGACCTCGGCGCCCGCGGCGGTGAGGAGTTCCGTGTGCTCGGCGTACGAGAAGGTGAACGCGGCCCCGCCGGCGACTGCGACGACCGGACGTGTTGTGGGCATACGTTCCGCAGGGGCGACGGGGGCACCCCCGGACGGAGTCTGGGGGAGGGTGGGCTCGACGCGACCACCGGCGGGCAGCCGCTCCCCGACCTCAGCCGACCACGGCGTGGCGCCCAGCTCCGGCGCGCTCCGCGCCAGCGCCAGCAGCGCGTCCAGGTCGCAGCCGGCCCGCACCTGCTCCGCCTGCGCAGCCACCGCGGCCACCGCCTGCGCCTGCCGCTCCGCCACCGGCACCAGGCCCAGGTGCCGCGACGGCGTCTCCACCGCCGGCGCCCGCCGCAGCACGCCGAGGACCGGCACACCCGACTCCTCCAGCGCCTCCCGCAGCAGCTGTTCGTGCCGGTCCGTCGCGACCTTGTTGAGGATCACCCCGCCGAGCCGCACCTCCGGGTCCCAGGACGCGAAGCCGTGCACGAGCGCGGCGACCGACCGGGACTGCGACGACGCGTCCACGACCAGCACGACCGGCGCCCGAAGGAGCTTCGCGACCTGCGCGGTGGAGGCGAGTTCGCCCTGGCCGGCGGCCCCGTCGTACAGGCCCATCACGCCCTCGACGACCGCCAGGTCGCAGCCGCGCGCGCCGTGTGCGAACAGCGGCGCGATCAGCTCCGTACCGCACATGAACGCGTCGAGGTTGCGGCCCGGGCGCCCCGTGGCGAGCGCGTGGTAGCCCGGGTCGATGTAGTCCGGGCCGACCTTGTGCGGGGAGACCGCGAGACCACGGCCGGCGAACGCGGCCATCAGGCCGGTCGCGACCGTGGTCTTGCCCGCGCCCGAGGACGGGGCGGCGATGACGAGACGTGCTACCACTCGATGCCCCGCTGGCCCTTCTGACCCGCGTCCATCGGGTGCTTCACCTTCGACATGTCGGTCACGAGGTCCGCGAAGTCCATGAGCTCCTGCGGCGCGTTGCGGCCGGTGATGACGACGTGCTGCTGCCCCGGACGGTTCGCGAGCACCTCGATCACCTCCTTGGTGTCGATCCAGCCCCAGTGCAGCAGGTACGCGAACTCGTCGAGGACGTAGAACCGGTACTTCTCCTCGGCCAGGTCGCGCTTGACCTGCTCCCAGCCCTCGCGCGCCTTCTCCTCGTGCGACTGCTCGCCCTCGGCGACCTCGCGCTGGATCCAGGACCAGCCCTCGCCCATCTTGTTCCAGACGACCGTGCCGCCCTTGCCGGTCTCGCCGAGCGCCTTCAGCGCGTTCTCCTCGCCGACCCGCCACTTCGCGGACTTGACGAACTGGAACACCCCGATCGGCCAGCCCTGGTTCCAGGCGCGCAGCGCCATGCCGAACGCGGCGGTCGACTTCCCCTTGCCGACGCCCGTGTGCACCATCACCAGTGCGCGGTTGCGGCGCTGACGGGTGGTGAGACCGTCGTCCGGAACGACGGTCGGCTGTCCCTTAGGCATTACGCGGCCCTCCTGGCGGCAGAGTGGTTGTCCTGTGCGTGACGGACGGTACGGACGAGCCCGGCGATCGAGTCGGCGCGCAGCTCGTCCAGGGTGACGGCGGTGCCGCCGAGTTCACGGGCGAGGTTCCCGGCGAGACCGAGCCGCACCGGGCCCGACTCGCAGTCCACGACCACCGCGGCCGTGCCGTCGGCGGCGTGCAGCCGCGCGGCCCGCGCCGCGAGCCCCACCGGGTCCGCGCCGCCGCCGGTGGCCCGGCCGTCGGTCACGACGACGAGCAGCGGACGGCGCGAGGCATCGCGCAGCCGCTCCACGCGCAGCACGTCGTGCGCCTTGAGCAGACCCGCGGACAGCGGGGTGCGGCCCCCGGTCGGAAGCTGTTCGAGCCGGGCCGCGGCCGCGTCCACCGACGAGGTCGGCGGCAGGGCGAGCTCGGCGCCCTTGCCCCGGAAGGTCACCAGACCGACCTTGTCGCGCCGCTGGTAGGCGTCGAGCAGCAGCGAGAGCACCGCGCCCTTCACGGCGCCCATGCGCTGCCGCGCCGCCATCGACCCGGACGCGTCCACGACGAACAGGACCAGGTTGCCCTCCCGGCCCTCGCGGACCGCCTGCCGCAGATCGTCCCGGCGCACCACCAGACCGCGGCCGTCGCGGCCGCGCGCCTTCTGGTGCGGGGCGGCGGCCTGCACGGTCGCGGCCAGGTGCAGCTTGGTCAGCGCGCCCTTGGGGCGGGTCGCGCCGGTGGTCCGGCCGTGCTCGGTACGGGCCCGGGAGCGGCGCCCGGCCGCGCCCTCGCCGAGTCCCGGCACGCTGAGCATCCTCGTACGGAAGGGCTCGCCGGCCTGGACGGCGGCGCGCTCGCCGGAGCCGGCGCCGGGGCCGCTGTTCTGCGGTGCGGGCGCGCTGTCGGGGACCTCGGAGGTCTCCGGGGCCTCGGGGGCCCCGGACGTCTCGGGCGCGGGGGCGTCCCCCTGCGGCGGGATCCCGCCCCCGCCGCCACCGCCGGGACCACCGTCGCCCGGACCGTCCGGCTCCGGCTCGGGCTCGTCGTCCGGCTCGTCGTCGCCCTTGTACTGCTCCAGCGTCTCGTCGAGCTTGTCCTCGTCCAGACCGGGAGCGTCGAAGGGGTTGCGCCGCCGCCGGTGGGGGAGCGCGAGCAGCGCCGCCTGCCGTACGTCCTCGGAGGTGACCTCCGTCCGCCCCGCCCACGCGGCGAGCGCGGTCGCCGTGCGGGCCATGACGATGTCGGCGCGCATGCCGTCGACCTCGAACGCGGCGCAGGTCGCGGCGATCTGCAGCAGCACCGCGTCCCCGAGCACCACCTGCGGCAGGAGCTTCCGCGCGGCGACGATCCGCTCCCGCAGCGCCGCCTCCTCGCCGGCCCAGCGGGCGACGAACCCGGCCGGGTCGTCCTCGAACGCCAGCCGCCGCCGTACGACCTCCACCCGCTGCTCCGGCTCGCGGGAGGCGGCCACCTCCACGGTCAGTCCGAACCGGTCGAGCAGCTGGGGCCGCAGCTCACCCTCTTCCGGGTTCATCGTGCCGACGAGCAGGAAGCGGGCGGCGTGCCGTACGGAGACGCCCTCGCGCTCGACGTGCGACTGGCCCATGGCGGCGGCGTCGAGCAGGTGGTCGATGAGGTGGTCGCTCAGCAGGTTGACCTCGTCGACGTACAGGATCCCCCGGTGCGCCGCCGCGAGCAGTCCCGGCTCGAACGCCTTCACGCCCTCGGCGAGCGCCTTCTCGATGTCGAGCGAACCGACGAGCCGGTCCTCGGACGCGCCGACGGGCAGCTCGACCATCCGCGCGGCCCGCGCCTCCCGAGCCCCCTCCCCGTGCGGCCCGTCCGGGCACCCCGGGTCGGGCGCGGCCGGATCACAGCTGAACCGGCACCCGGCGACCACCGTCACCTCCGGCAGCAGCTCGGCGAGCGCACGTACGGCCGTGCTCTTCGCGGTCCCCTTCTCGCCGCGCACGAGGACACCGCCCACCGCCGGGCTCACGGCGTTCAGCAGCAGCGCGAGCCGCAGATCGTCCATGCCGACGACGGCGGTGAACGGATAGCGGGTGCTCATCCCTGGGTCGCTCCTTCGGTTCGCGATGATGCGTCGTCAACATGCCGTCCGGGCACACTTCCTGCCCGGTGGTCGCGGAGATGCCCCCTGACGGTGGCCCGCTGGGCGCCGGCATCGCCCACGCGCACGGGTGCGCCGGCCGTAGCGCCGGCCCGCCTCCGGCGGTCAGCCGCGGTCGGCGTCCGCTCGCCCGTGGCGAAGTCAGCGCCCGCAGCCGCCGACGGCGGGCAACCGCCCACCAGGGCCACCCGCACCCACCCGCACGGGTGGTGCGGGTGGGAACACCGGCCCGGTTGAGGGCCGGGCGCAGCCCCCGCTCGGCTGCGCCGCGCAGCCCGCACGGCCCGCCCGCGGCTCGCGGCGCTCACGGCGCCCCCGGCGGCACGAACGGCAGCCCCTCCGGCGCGCCCTTCTCGATCAGGCGGAGCAGCGCGTCCGTGTCGGCGTGCTCCTCGATCAGGTCGCCGAGGCGGTCCAGCTGCTCCTCGCGCAGGGCGCCGAACGACGTGTCGGGCGCGGGCACGAAGCGCCGCCCGGCCGCCGCCGCGACCTCGCGCAGGAAGGCGCGGCGGAAGCCGTCGCTCTCCAGCGAGCCGTGCCAGTGGGTGCCCCAGACCGCGCCGACGCGGCAGCCGTCCAGGAACGCCTCCCCGCCCCGTACGTCCGCGACGCCGTGGTGGATCTCGTAACCCTCGACGTGCTCGCCGAGGGCCTCGCCGACCGGGCGGGCCAGCGTCTTCTCGGGTGCGAAACGGACCCGTACGGGCAGGAGGCCGAGCCCCTCGACGGAGCCGGCCTTCGACTCGACCTCGTCGTCGATGTGCTCGCCGAGGACCTGGAAGCCGCCGCAGATGCCGAGGACCGGCCGGCCCTCGGCGGCGCGCCGGGCGAGCGCGTCGGCCAGGCCGCGTTCGCGCAGCCACGCCAGCGCCTTGACCGTGCCGCGGGTGCCCGGCACCACCACCAGGTCCGCGTCGGCCAGCTCCTCCGGGCGGTCGACGAAGCGCACGACCACGCCCGGCTCGGCGGCCAGCGCGTCGACGTCGGTGAAGTTGGACATGAGGGGTACGGCGCAGACGGCGACCCGCAGCACGTCCTCGCCGACCGGCGGCGCCACGACGGACTCGCGGACCGTGCCGCGCAGCGAGACGCGCAGGCCGTCCTCCTCGTCGATGCCGAGGCCGTGGGCGTACGGCAGGACGCCGAAGGTACGGCGCCCGGTGAGGCCGTGCAGCATGTCGAGGCCCGGTTCGAGCAGTGTGACGTCGCCGCGGAACTTGTTCACCAGGTAGCCGGCGACCAGCCGCTGGTCCTCGGGCGCGAGGAGCGCGGTCGTGCCGAAGAACTGCGCGAAGACGCCGCCGCGGTCGATGTCGCCGACCACGACGACGGGGAGCCGCGCCGCCCGCGCGATGCCCATGTTGACGATGTCGGTGCGCCGCAGGTTGATCTCGGCCGGGCTGCCGGCGCCCTCGCAGATCACCGCGTCGTGCGTGGCGCGCAGCTCCTCCAGGCAGCCGAGGACCGGCTCGAAGAGCTGCTGCTGGCGGCCGCCGTGGTAGCCGCGGGCGCTCAGCTCGCCGACCGGCTTGCCCATGAGGATCACCTGGCTGGAGCGGTCGCTGCCGGGCTTGAGCAGCACCGGGTTCATCTGCGCCGTCGGCTCGACGCGCGCGGCCTGCGCCTGCATGGCCTGGGCGCGGCCGATCTCGGCGCCCTCCCGGGTCACGAACGAGTTCAGGGACATGTTCTGGCCCTTGAACGGCGCGACCTTCAGGCCCTGCCGGACCAGCCACCGGCAGATGCCGGCCGTGACGACGCTCTTGCCCGCGTCGGACGTGGTCCCGGCGACGAGCAGCCCCCCGCCCTTCATGCGCCCCTCCGCTTCCTGCCGCGTACGGCACTGATGATGGTCCGGCCGCCGACACAGGCGGCCAGGGTCAGCCAGGTCACCCGGCGGGACAGCGTGACGGCCCGCTCGATGTCCGCCACCTCGACGGGCCGCCCGGCCGCGTTGAGGACCGGCCGGTGTTCGACCCGGCCGCCGTACGAAAGGGTGCCGCCGAGCCGTACGCCGAGCGCCCCGGCGAACGCGGCCTCCACCGGGCCGGCGTTGGGGCTCGGGTGGCTGCCCGCGTCCGTCCGCCAGGCCCGTACGGCGCCGCGCGGGTCGCCGCCCGCCACGGCGGCGAGCGCGGCGGTGAGCCGGGCGCCGGGCCAGCCGGCGAGGTCGTCGAGCCGGGCCGAGGCCCAGCCGAAGCGCCGGTAGCGCGGCGACTTGTGGCCGACCATCGCGTCCAGGGTGTTGACCGCCCGGAAGCCGAGCAGGCCCGGCACGCCCGCGACCGCGCCCCAGAACAGGGCGCCCACGACGGCGTCGGAGGTGTTCTCGGCGACCGACTCGACGACCGCGCGGGCCATCGCGGGCCCGTCGAGCGCCTGCGGGTCGCGGCCGACCAGGTGCGGCATGCGTTCCCGGGCGACCTCCAGGTCGCCGGCGGCGAGCGCGCCGCCGATCGCGCGGGCCTCGCGGCCCAGGGTCGTACCGCCGACCACGGCCCACACGGAGGCGGCGGTCAGGGCGACGGAGGCGGTCCGGCTGCCCCGTACCGTACGGGCGGCGAGGGCGCCGAGCGCGACGGTGCCGCCGGCGCAGACGGCGGTGTGCAGGGCGCCCCGGGCGCGGTGGTCGCGGTGCAGGCGCTGCTCGACGGCGGCGGCGGCGCGGCCGAAGGCGGCGACGGGATGGCCGCGCCGGGGGTCGCCGACGAGCAGGTCGACGGCGAGGCCGGCGGCCGCTCCGTACGCGAAGACGGCTGTGCTGCGGGACGGGCTCGGGCCGCGGCCGGGCATGGCGCTGTGTCCTCACTCAGGGTCCGCGCCCTGGATCGACGTGACCGGCGGCGAGAGTTCCTGACTTCCGGCCCGTGGGGGCCGGTCACAGTGGCGGGACCGCGCCGGAATCGCACCGGACTTCCTCTACTTGCCGCCGTAATGGCTTCGGCAGTCCACCACGCCCCGCGAACACCCGTCAACTCACCCTTGACCTGCGTCGGGTCACTGTGCGAAGCACCACAAACACGGCACCCGAACACGGCACCACGAACACGGCACCAGGAGCATGGCGGCACACACAAAGCGGCCGGGCGGTCCGCAGGTGTGCTGCGGGCCGCCCGGCCGGTGGGTCCGGGATCGTGCGCGTCAGGCGACGATCAGGTAGATGCCGTACGCCACGGCCGCCGCGCAGAGCGCGAAGCAGGCGTAGGCGCCGGTGCGGGCCAGCGGGGCCGAGCCGCCGTTGGCCGTGGCCTCCTCCTGCTTGGAGAGGCCGGCGACGCCGAGGGTGAAGAAGCCCACGAGGGCGACGGTCACCACGAGGCTGACTCCGAAGACGGAGCCGAGAGCTGCCCAGTCGATCTTCATGTCCGTGCTTCCAGTTCCGTGAGATCCGTCAGACCGCGGCGGCGGGGGCGGCCGGAGCGGCCGGGTCCGCGGGGTTCGGGGCGGGGATGGTGGCCTTCAGGTCCTCGTCCGCGACGGCGGCGACGGAGCCGGCCGGCGGCGGGGTGACGGCCGCGATGGCGGTGGTCACGACGCCCGCGCTCTCGGCCTCGGCCGCGGTCTCGACGTCGTTGACGTTGGTGTGGTCGACGACCTGGCGGCGGGAGACGAGCCAGATGCCGACGCAGGAGGCGACCAGGAAGGCCGCGACGACGTAGACGCCCCACTGGCCCTGCCGGGCGACGAACTCGGCACCCGCGCCGACCAGGCCGGCGGCCGGCAGGGTCAGGCCCCAGGCGACGAACATGCGGGTGGCGGTCGACCAGCGGACGACGCCGCCCTTGCGGCCCAGGCCCGCGCCCATGACGGAGCCGGAGACGGCGTGCGTGGTGGAGAGGGAGAAGCCCAGGTGGGAGGAGGCCAGGATGACCGTCGCGGCGCTGGTCTGGGCGGCGAAGCCCTGCTGCGGCTGGAGGTCGGTGAGGCCCTTGCCCATGGTGCGGATGATGCGCCAGCCGCCGAGGAAGGTGCCGAGCGCGATGGCCGTACCGGCGGAGACGATGACCCAGGCCGGCGGGTTGGAGCCGGGGGCCAGGACGCCGCCGGCGACCAGGGCGAGGGTGATGATGCCCATGGTCTTCTGGGCGTCGTTGGTGCCGTGGGCGAGGGAGACGAGACCGGCGGAGGCGATCTGGCCGGCCCGGTAGCCCTTCTCCTGGGCCTTGCCGTTCTTGCCCTTGCCGATGACGTACGTCAGGCGGGTGCCGAGCGTCGCGGCGATGCCGGCGACGATCGGGGCGGCGACCGCCGGGATGAGGACCTTGGTGACGACGCTCTCGCCGTTGACGCCGCCGAAGCCGATCGAGGCGACGGTCGCGCCGATGAGGCCGCCCATCAGGGCGTGCGAGGAGCTGGACGGCAGTCCGACCAGCCAGGTCACCAGGTTCCAGAGGATCGCGCCGACGAGCGCGGCGAGGATGACTTCGGGCTGGATGCCCGTCTCGTTGACGAGCCCCTTGGAGATCGTCTTGGCGACCTCCACCGAGAGGAACGCGCCGACCAGGTTCAGCACGGCGGACATGGCCACCGCCGTCTTGGGCTTGAGTGCACCGGTCGAGATGGTCGTGGCCATCGCGTTGGCGGTGTCGTGGAAACCGTTCGTGAAATCGAACACTAGAGCTGTCACGACCACAATGGCGAGCAGCAGCGTGATGTGTTCCATTTACCCAGGCAATCGTTCGACGTCAGTGGCTCGTCGAACGTAAGCAACCTGGGTGAACGGAAGATGAACTGGGTCGGGCGCAGTGGTGTCCCGTTCCGGGGTCAGGGGATTCCGCTTACGGGTCCGGCGGGCGCGCTGTCCACGATGCGGTCACCGTGCAACCCCGGGTAAACCGTGCCGTTCCGGGCCTGACGCAACGCGCGTAGCTTCCGTCACCCCCGCGTCGTATCGCCCCGTGGGACCGCTGTGGCAACCGTCAGCCGCACGGAGGACCCGGCGGACGAGACCCATGTCACTCGAAGGAGCCCGGCGAGCCCCCGCCGGGTGGCAGGGCGCGGGCGGGCTGCCGACACTGGGACCGTGCGCCCCGTTACCGCGACGGCAGCGGCCGTCACCACCCTGCTCGGGCTCGGCGCGGCCGCCGTCGTGGCCGGCCGCTACGCCAGCGACGCCGCCCTCGGCGTGCCGTCCGGTCGCCCCTTCCCGGGCGAGCCCAGACTCACCGTGCACGGCACCGGCCCGGAGCGGATCAGCCTCACCCGCAGCCTCGCCGCGCTGCGCCCCGGCACGTACGGGATCGAGGCCGACGGGCTGCACGCCGTCGTCGGCCCCGTGCTCGACCGGGTCCCGCACACCGCCGACACCGTGGTGCGCCGGCTCGAACGGGTCGAGCTCGGCACGCTCGCCCCCGGCGTCCGGGTCCGGCTCACCCCGCAGCTGCACTGCGGCACCCCCGGGACCGCCCTCGGCCTGCCCTACGAGGACGTCGAGATCCCCGGCGAGCTCGGCAGCCTGCCCGCCTGGCTCGTGCCCGGGCCGCGCACCACCTGGGTGATCGCCCTGCACGGCCTCGGCACCACCCGCGAGCACGCGCTCAACCTGGTCCCCTTCCTGCACCGCCGGCGCGTCCCGGTCCTCGTCCCCGCCTACCGCGGCGACGCCGGCGCGCCCGAGGCCGCCGACGGGCTCGGGCACCTCGGCGACGCCGAGTGGCGTGACCTCGACGCCGCCATCCGCTACGCCGTACGGCGCGGCGCCACCGGCGTCGTCCTGCTCGGCTGGGGCACGGGCGCCGCCATGGCCCTGCACGCCGCCGAGAGCTCCGGCGTGCGCGACCGGATCCGCGGCCTCGTCCTCGACTCCCCGGTCCTCGACTGGGAGGCCACCCTGCGCAACCTGGCCGCCGCCCACCGCGTCCCCGCCCCGCTGATCCCGCTCGCCGTGCGCGCCGCCCAGGGCCGTACCGGGCACCACGGCGACCGCCTCCAGGAGGCCGCCGACCCGCACGGGCTGCGCGTGCCGACGCTGCTCTTCCACGGCCCGGACGACACCCTCGCCCCCTGGGACCGCTCGCGCCGGCTCGCCGAGCTCCGCCCCGAGCTCGTCACCCTCAGCACGGTCCGCGACGCCCCGCACGCCGCCATGTGGAACGCGGACCCGGTCCGCTACGAGGAGGCCCTGCGCCGCTTCCTGACCCCGCTGGTCTAGGGCCTGTCCCGACAAGCCGAGACCCGCTGGTCCACCGCGCCGCCGGGACCTCCGTACGCCCTCCGGCCCGGAATCCCGGGCCCGGGGACGGTCCTAACGGCGGCGTTGCGCATTCCGATTGGGCTTTCGGGCCGTCAACGGGAAGACTGCCCCCGTGACGTCTCGAAAGCCCGATGAACCATTGGCGCGCAACTCCAGACTCCGACTCGTCCGTCCGCGGCCGCTCGCCACCGCGCGCAAGGCCGTGACGACCCGGCGCACCCGCCCGGCGCCCCGGCCGCCCGAGGGGACCCCGCCCCGCGCGGAACTGGCCCTGCAGGCGCGGACGGTGCTCGCCGACGCGGTGCGGATCGCCCGCTGGGCCGCGGCCGGGCGGGCCGAGACGGCACTCCCCGCACTCCCCGACGCCGAACGGGCCGCCGCCGCACTGGACCTGACCCCCGGACAGGTCCAGGCCGGCTGGGACCGTGCCCGGCTCGCCGGGCTCGTCGAGCTGCACGGCGGCACCGCCCGACCCGGCTGGCGGCTGACGGCGTGGGACCGCGACGACTCCGCCGTGCTGCGCGGCTGGGTCGCCCTCTTCGACGCCTGGTCGCTCGCGCACCCGGAGCCCGGGGGCGTGGCGCCCGGCGCCGTCGCCGAGGTCGTCGAGGCCGTCCCCCAGGTGCTCTCACTGCTCCAGCTGTCCGCCGGGCCCGTCCCCGTGACCGGCCTGCTCGACCTGCTGCGCCAGCGCGTCGCCGAACTCCGCGAGGAGCGCTGCGAGGTGCCCGCCGCCGGCGCCGTGCCCGAGCCGGTCCCGGCCGCCGAGGGCCTGCCCGCGCTGCTCGACTGGGCCCTCGCGGGCCTCGCCGACGTCGGCGCCCTCACCCTCGGCGACGGCCCGGACGGCGGCCAGGCCACCCTCACCCCGCTCGGCAACTGGGCGGTCTGGGTCAAGCTGGAGCAGATCTGCGTCGCCGCCCAGAGCCCGGCCGGGAACATCGAGCAGTCCGCCGAGGACATGCTCCGCGGCTGCGCCCGGCTCACCCCCGGCCCGGCCCGCGACGAGTACCGCGCCTGGCTCGCCGCCCGCACGCTGTCCAGCGCCGTCGCCGAGCTGATCGCCGTCGCCCGCGGCGAGGACGCCCTGCTGCGCGGACTCGCCTTCGAGGCGCTGCGGGTCGTCGGCGCCCCGGCCGAGCCCGAGGTGCGCGCCGCCCTCGCGGAACCCTCCCTGCGCCCGTACGCGCTGCTCTGGCTCGCCGAGTACGAGGGCGCCGACCCGGACGAGGCCCCCGAGGTGCTCACCCGCGAGGAGGCCACCTGGCTGTGGGTGGACACCGCGGCCGCCGTCGCCGACCACGGCGAGAGCGACCTGCTCGTCCGCCACCTCGACTCCGCCGTCCAGGGCACCGTCCCCGCCCTGCTCGACGAGGTCCGCGCCGTCGGCCACCCCCGCACCGTCCAGGTCCTGGTCGCCCTCGCCGCCGCCCACCCCGACCCGGCCCTCGCCAAGGCGGTCCGCCGCGCCGCCTTCCAGGTCCACACGGGCGGGGCCTGACGGGCCCTGCGGCGTGGCCTACCCGGCGTCGCCGGGGGCGTACGTCCCGAAGCTCCAGACGTTGCCCTCGGCGTCCCGGGCCATGTAGTCCCGGGCGCCGTAGTCCTGGTCGGTCGGCGGCATCACGATCTCCGTGCCGGCCGCGACCGCCCGTTCGTGGTGCGCGTCCACGTCGGCGACGCGGACGTACACCCCGACCGGGCCCGCGTCCGCCATCGCCCTGTCGAAGGCGCTGCCGGTGCCCCTGCTGCCGAGCATCACCGTCCCGTTGCCGTAGGACAGCTCGGCGTGCATCACCCGGCCGTCCTCGTCCTCGAACACGGCGTCCGCGGTGAAGCCGAACGCCTCGGTGAGCCGGGCGACGGCCGCCTTCGCGTCCTTGTAGAGCAGGGTCGGGCAGATGTCGGGTGCGTCCGTCATCGTGATCGTTTCCTTTCCGTTCGGGGCTCCGCGTCACCGGAAGGTGTCGCAGCGCGCCATGTCGCCGGTGCTGTAGCCCGTGGAGAACCACTGCTGCCGTTGGGCCGCCGAGCCGTGCGTCCAGCTCTCCGGCGACACCCGGCCCTGGAAGCGCTCCTGGATCCGGTCGTCGCCGACCGCCGCCGCGGCGTCCAGGCCGTCGCGGATGTCCTCTTCGGTGAGCCGGGTGAGCAGCGGCCGGCCGGTCCGGTCGTCGGGCGTGGTCGTCGCGTGCCGCGCCCACACCCCCGCGTAGCAGTCGGCCTGGAGCTCCACCCTGACCGCGCCGGAGTCCGCGCCGGTCCGGCCGTCCTGGGCGCGGGCCAGGGTGCCCATCAGGTCCTGCACGTGGTGGCCGTACTCGTGCGCCACCACGTACGCCTGCGCGAAGGGTCCGCCCGTCGCACCGAACCTGGTGCGCAGCTCGTCGAAGAAGCCCAGGTCCAGATAGACCTGCCGGTCGCCCGGGCAGTAGAAGGGGCCGACCGCCGAGTTCGCCGTGCCGCACGCGGTCGGGACCTGGCGGCTGAACACGACGGTGGAGGCGCTCCCGTACCGCGCGCCGCGCCGCGCGTACTCGCTCCGCCAGAAGTCCTGCACGCTGTTGACGACCGCCACGATCCGGCAGTCCTCGCGGGTGTTGGCGTCCGAGCCCTTCTTGCAGGTCTGGGCGACCTGGGAGGCCGGCGACGAGGCCGCGCCCGGCTCGTCACCGCCGTCGGAGAGCCCCAGCTGTTCGGGCCCCACACCGAAGAACAGGCCCAGGACGAGCGCCACGAAACCGATGATCCCGCCGCCGATGGTGGCCCCGCCGCCGGGAATACGCCCACCCCGGACGTCCTTGACCTCCGAGGTGTCCAGATCGGCGTCGTCGTCGAACTGCATGCCACCGCCCTCCGCCCGCCCGCCGCGTTTCTGCCGAGTATCAGCGGATCCGCCGGACTGCACCCCTTTTATGGGGCATGTGAGGTATGTCGCGTGGCCGAAAAGCAGTTGCAAGTGCCCGTTAGACTTGCCGCATGGCCATTCTCCCCGTGCATTAGCGGCGTCGAAGCTCCGCCCAGCCGCCCTTCCGCCGTTTCCCACCGCCCTGGAGTCTGTCCGTGATCACCGCTTCCGGCATCGAGCTGCGCGCCGGCGCCCGCGTCCTCATCGAGTCCGCTTCCTTCCGCGTCGCCAAGGGCGACCGCATCGGCCTCGTCGGCCGCAACGGAGCGGGCAAGACCACCCTCACCAAGTGCCTCGCGGGCGAGGGGCAGCCCGCCGGCGGCACCATCAGCCGCTCCGGCGAGGTCGGCTACCTCCCGCAGGACCCACGCACCGGCGACCTCGACGTCCTCGCCCGCGACCGGATCCTGTCGGCCCGCGGCCTCGACGTGCTGATCCGCAAGATGCGGCAGAACGAGGAGCGCATCGCCACCGGCAGCGGCGCCACCCGCGAGAAGGCCCTGCGGCAGTACGAGCGCCAGGAGACCGAGTTCCTCACCAAGGGCGGTTACGCGGCCGAGGCCGAGGCGTCCACCATCGCCGCCGCCCTCGGGCTGCCCGACCGGGTGCTCGGCCAGCCGCTGCACACCCTCTCCGGTGGTCAGCGCCGCCGCATCGAGCTCGCCCGCATCCTCTTCTCGGACGCCGACACCCTGCTCCTCGACGAGCCGACGAACCACCTCGACGCCGACTCGATCGTCTGGCTGCGCGACTACCTGAAGACGTACCGCGGCGGCTTCATCGTCATCTCCCACGACGTGGACCTCGTCGAGACCGTGGTGAACAAGGTGTTCTACCTGGACGCCAACCGCTCCACGATCGACGTCTACAACATGGGCTGGAAGCTCTACCAGCAGCAGCGCGAGGCCGACGAGAAGCGTCGCAAGCGCGAGCGCCAGAACGCCGAGAAGAAGGCCGCCGCGCTCAACTCGCAGGCCGACAAGATGCGCGCCAAGGCCACCAAGACCGTCGCCGCGCAGAACATGGCCAAGCGCGCCGAGCGCCTGCTGTCCGGCCTGGAGGCCGTCCGGGTCTCCGACAAGGTCGCCAAGCTGCGCTTCCCGGAGCCCGCGCCCTGCGGCAAGACCCCGCTCACGGCGGAGGGCCTGTCCAAGTCGTACGGCTCCCTCGAGATCTTCACCGATGTGAACCTGGCCATCGACAAGGGCTCCCGGGTCGTCATCCTCGGCCTCAACGGCGCCGGCAAGACGACGCTGCTCCGGCTGCTCGGCGGCGTCGAGCAGCCCGACACCGGCGAGGTCACCCCCGGCCACGGCCTCAAGCTCGGCTACTACGCCCAGGAGCACGAGACCCTCGACCCGGAGCGCTCGGTCCTGGAGAACATGCGCTCCGCCGCGCCCGACCTCGACCTCGTCGAGGTGCGCAAGGTGCTCGGCTCCTTCCTCTTCTCCGGTGACGACGTCGACAAGCCGGCCGGCGTGCTCTCCGGCGGCGAGAAGACCCGGCTCGCGCTCGCGACCCTGGTCGTCTCCTCGGCGAACGTGCTGCTCCTCGACGAGCCCACCAACAACCTGGACCCGGCCAGCCGCGAGGAGATCCTGGGCGCGCTGCGCACGTACAAGGGCGCGGTCGTGCTGGTCACCCACGACGAGGGCGCGGTCGAGGCGCTCGACCCGGAGCGGATCATCCTGCTGCCCGACGGTGTCGAGGACCTGTGGGGCGCCGACTACGCGGACCTGGTCGCCCTGGCCTGACCCACTGGACCCGGTGGGGATCATGCCGGGCTGGATCATTCGGCTCATGGGTGATCCATCATCTGAGTGAGTGCGTCTCATACCCCCTGCGCGGGCCCTGCGGAATCCTTCCGCCAGGGCCCGCGCGGCGTTTTCCCGTAGGGCGCGCCGCTGACCTGGTACTTCCCGGCCGGAACGGCTTCCGGGCGATCCGCGAGCCCGTCGGAATGATCAATTCCGGTCGTGACGGTGTGTGCCGCCCGGCGCAAGCGAATGGCACGGACCTTGTCGAATGGGTGGCCAGGACGCACGGGAGGGGTGATCATGAGAAGTCCAGAGCGCACTTCCCATGAGGAGGCACGGGTGGCCGAGACTCTGAAGAAGGGCAGCCGGGTGACCGGCGCCGCGCGCGACAAGCTCGCGGCAGACCTGAAGAAGAAGTACGACTCCGGTGCGAGCATCCGGGCGCTGGCCGAGGAAACCGGCCGCTCCTACGGATTCGTCCACCGGATGCTCAGCGAGTCCGGAGTCACGCTGCGCGGACGCGGCGGAGCGACACGGGGCAAGAAGGCGGCCTCGGCCTGACATCGGGGCGGCTCGACCGGTCCACCGGGTCTCTCGGTGGCCACCCGGTCGGCCGTGCGGTCGACCGGGTGGTTACTGTGCAGTCACTTAGCATCGGATGCAGTGACGGATGCAGTGCTGCACCGTAACCGGGAGGCGCCCCATGACTACGCTCGACGACTCCGAGCACACTGAGCTCGTTTTCGACAAGGACGGTGTACGGCTCACCGTCGAGGACGCCGTTGCCACGGTGACCCTGACCAACCCGGCGAAGCGCAACGCCCAGTCTCCCGCTCTGTGGCGGGCGTTGACGGAAGCGGGGCGGTCGCTGCCGGGCAGCGTGCGGATCGTGGTCCTGCGCGGCGAGGGCAAGTCCTTCTCCGCCGGCCTCGACCGGCAGGCGTTCACGCCCGAGGGCTTCGACGGAGAGCCGTCCTTCATCGACCTGGCGCGCGGCGGCGACGAGGACCTCGACGCGACCATCGCCGAGTACCAGGAGGCGTTCACCTGGTGGCGCCGCAGCGACATCGTGTCGATCGCGGCCGTCCAGGGCCACGCCATCGGGGCCGGCTTCCAGCTGGCCCTGGCGTGTGACCTGAGGGTCGTCGCCGACGACGTGCAGTTCGCGATGCGCGAGACCAGCCTGGGGCTCGTCCCGGACCTGACCGGGACGCACCCGCTCGTCTCGCTGGTCGGCTACGCCCGCGCGCTGGAGATCTGCGCGACCGGGCGCTTCGTCCACGCCGAGGAGGCCGAGCGCATCGGCCTCGCCAACATCGCCGTGCCGGTGGCCGAACTCGACGCCGCCGTACGGGACCTGAGCGCCGCCCTGCTCGCCGCGCCGCGCTCCGCGACGATCGAGACCAAGGCGCTGCTCCAGGGCGTCTCCGGGCGTTCGTACGAGGAGCAGCGCGTCGCCGAGCGCGCGGCGCAGGCGCGCCGGCTGCGCGACCTGGCGGGCCTGGGCGACTGACCCGGGCCCGGCGCGGACCCGGGCGCGGGCCGGGTTCGGCTCCGCTCGGCTGCACGCCCTGGCGGGCCTGGGCGACTGACCTGGGCCCGACGCGGCTCGGCTCCGCGCGGCTCACCTCAGCTCGGAGACCACCACCGTGACCGTCGTCGCCCCAGGGGCGGCGGCGGTCACGGCCGTACGGGCCGCCCGCGCCACGTCGAGGGCGCGACGGCCCGCCGTCACCGCCACCTCGATGCGGAGCCCGCCCCCCGGACCGTGCTGGAGCGCCGGGCCGAAGGCGTCCGTGAGCGCGGCCACGCCCGGGACCGCGAGGGCGGCGAGCGCGGCCGGGTCGTCGGGTGCCGGGGGCGAGGTTCGCCCGGACGGCGCAGTGTCGGCCGTCGGCCCGGGAGGCTCGTCGAGCAGCTCCGTCACCCGCAGGTCCACCTCGGTCACGGCGAGGCCGAGCGTCCGCTCCGCCACGTCGAGGAGCGCGACCCGCAGTCTCGCCGCCAGCTGCGGCAGCGGGCGGCCCCCCGTCGCCGCGAAGTCCAGCGTGAGGCGCAGATCCCCGGGCGGCAGCCCGCCCGGCGGTACCGGGAAGGGCGAATCCGCCGCCTCGCCCACGAGCCGGAAGCGCGGCCGGTCCGGCACCACGCCCCGCACCTCCCGCGCCGCCTCCGTCAGCACCGCCTGTACCGCCCGCTCCGCGATCCACACACCGTCCGTCGCGTCGCCGAGCGGCAGCAGCCGTTCCGTCACGCGCCACATCTCAGCCGTCGTCATTGCTCCAGCCTGCCGCATTCCCGGCGCGAGACCGGGCAAGCGCCCTTAGTGTGAGCGAAAGAGGGGAAATGGTGACGGAAGGGACAGGCGGCTATGACTGAGAGCACGCGCACCGACCAGAAGACCCAGACCCCGGTGATCAAGCGCGGCGGTGGCGACCCCGCCACCCGCGGGCGCACCACGATCGCCGACGGGGTCGTCGAGAAGATCGCCGGACTCGCCGCGCGGGACGTCGTCGGCGTCCACGCGATGGGCAGTGGCCTCTCCCGCACCCTCGGCGCCATGCGGGACCGCGTCCCCGGCGGGGGCAAGGCGACGTCCGTCACCCGCGGGGTGAAGGCCGAGGTCGGCGAGGTGCAGACCGCGCTCGACCTGGAGATCGTCGTCGAGTACGGCGTCTCCATCGCCGATGTCGCGGGCGCAGTCCGGGAGAACGTCATCGCCGCCGTCGAGCGGATGACCAGCCTGGAGGTCGTCGAGGTGAACATCGCCGTCAGCGACGTCAAGGTGCCGGACGAGGAGGAAGAGGAGCCGGAGTCGAGGCTCCAGTAGCCGGGCCCGGACGGCCGGCGTACGCGGAAAGCGCGAGCGGAAAGGCAAGGGCTCAGCATGAGCATGGCTGCGGTCGGCCTGGTGGCCGGCATGGCGCTGGGGTTCGCCGGATACTTCGGCGGCTTCGGCGCGTTTCTCCTGGTCGCGGCACTGGGCGCGATCGGCTTCGTGGTCGGCCGGTTCGCCGACGGGGACCTGGAACCCGGCGACCTCTTCCGGGGCCGCGAGCGCGGCGAGCGGCGGCGGTGACCCCGGGTGCCGGCACTGGTCAACGAGCCGGTCGGGGCGGCCGCCCGGGGCGCCACCACGATCGCCGACCGGGTCGTCGCGAAGATCGCCGCCCGGGCGGCGCGCGAGGCGATCGACGCCGTCCCCAAGGACGGCTCGCCGCCGCACGCCTCGGTGGTCGTCCACCGTGACATCGCGCATGTCTCGGTGAGCCTCGAACTCGACTACCCCACCGACATCGGCCGCCAGTGCGGTGCCGTCCGCGGCCGTGTCCGCCACCGTGTGGAGACCCTGGCCGGCATCGCGGTCCACGAGGTCGACGTGCACGTGGAGCGCCTCCACTCCGCGCACACCGCGCACGGCCACAAACGGGAGCGGTTGAAATGACCGAGCCACACGAACCGTCCGCCGAGCGGGGCCCCGTGCCCGGCTCGGACGCCGGCCGAGAACCGGGCCCGCACAGCGGACCGGAGCCGGGCGCCCCGCCCGGGACGGGCCGCGGGCCCGAACGCGGTCCCGAACCCGGTCCCGAACCCGGTGGCGCAAGCGCGCCGGGTGCCGACGGCACCCGGCCCGGCTCAGGCCCCGGCCCTGGCCCTGGCGCC